>NZ_LZLL01000493.1:0-581 GCF_001669335.1 Mycobacterium sp. 1245852.3
GAGCGCTTTTTGTCGGTGGCCCGTTCTAGCATTCGAACATGAGTTCGATAGATGACCGGGAGCAGATTCAAGCCGACGCTGACGCGTTGTGCGCTGCGGCCGCTCGCTTTCACCAGCATTCCTATGCGGCGCTGACCAACCCCGAACGCCTGGCACTGTTGGAAAAGCTCGAATGCGCAACCCGCAAGCTCCAGACGCCAAGCCACCAACTCATCAACCAGCTTGGCGAGCAAGCGGATCCGGCCGAACTGGGCGGCAAGCTGCCCTGGGCCTTGGCCGACCGGCTGCACATCACCCGGGCCGAGGCCGCACGGCGTATCGCCGAGGCCGCCGATCTGGGCCCGCGCCGCACGCTGACCGGCGAGCCGCTGGCGCCGGTGCTGCCCGCCACCGCCGCGGCCCAGCAAGATGGGGCGATCGGCGCCGACCACGTGGCCGTGATCCGGCGGTTCTTCCACCACCTGCCCGAAGCCGTGGACCTCGACACCTGCGAACACGCCGAAACACAGCTGGCCGCCACGGCCACCCAATTTCGCCCCGACCAACTCGCCACACTGGCCCGCCGCCTGATGGACTGCCTC
>NZ_LZLL01000494.1:0-3424 GCF_001669335.1 Mycobacterium sp. 1245852.3
CGCACGAACACCGATCCCAAGGGCATCGTGCGGACCGTCGACGAATATGCCGTGCACCCGTGGGGCCTCTACATCGCCCGGCCCACCCCCGGTCGCGCGCAGTTCCATTACCTCGAGTCGTGGCTGCTGCCGTCGTTGGGGTTGCGCGCCACGGTGTTTCATTTCAATCCCGGGCATGAACGGGACCTGGACGTCTACCTGGATGTGGGCGAATACCAGCCCGGCCCCACCGCGTGGCATTCCGAAGATCACTACCTGGACATCGAGGTCCGCACCGGGATCGGGGCGGAACTCACCGATGTCGACGAGCTGCTCGACGCCGTCCGCCACGGCCTGCTCACCCCCGAGGTCGCCGCGCAGGCGGTGCAGCGGGCGGTGACCGCCGTCGACGGGCTGGCCCGCAACGGCTATGACCTGTCGCGCTGGCTGGCGCACCACGGCATGCAGTTGACCTGGCGCGGGCGTGCCGCGTCGCCGGACCACGTGTCATGACGGACTTCGCCGGTCTGCCTCGCGCGGTGCGCGCGGCGCTGCGCGAGGAACCCGTGCCGGACTGGCGGCCGCCGACGCTGGCCACGCTCACCGAGGATCGGTTCTCCGATCCACACTGGATCTTCGAGCGCAAGTTCGACGGCATGCGTTGCCTGGCGTTTCGCGACGGCGACCGGTTGCGGCTGTTGTCGCGGAATCGTCAGACGCTCAACGGAACCTACCCCGAGCTGGTGGATGCGCTCGCCGGCCAGCGCACCACTCGCTTCGTCGTGGACGGCGAGGTGGTGGCGTTCGAGGGCCGCCGGACCAGCTTCGCCCGGCTGCAGGGCCGGCTGGGCATCACCGACCCCGAGTTCGCCCGCGCATCCCCGGTGCGCGTCTTCTACTACGTTTTCCCGGCCGCCCGTACTACGCCGCCGACGGCGCCGCCCATGACCCCTACGAGCGACTGACCGTCGCGCTGGACGAGGGCGAACTGCGCTATGCCGACCTGCGCAAATTGCGCGGGGTGTGGCTGGCCGACGATCCGGACGACATCGCGCATGTCACCGGCCCACAGGGCCCCGATGCGCTGGGCCTGCGCCTGCGGGAGTTCCGCGACGCGCTGGCCGCGCGATCGGCCAGGTCGCGACAGCTCAAGCCCACGCTGATGGACCAGTCGGCGATCGCCGGGCTCGGCAACCTGCTGGCCGACGAGATCTGTTGGCGGGCCAGACTTCGGCCCACCCTTCCGATCAGGGAGCTGGACGACGACGACGTGCAGGGCCTGCATGGCGCGATGACTCGGGTGCTGCGGACCGCGGTGCGCCATGGCCGGGTGCCGGGCCTGCCGCGCTGGCTGACCGGGGTGCGTGACGAACCGGACCCGCACTGCCCACGCTGCGGCACCCGGCTGGAACGTGGCCGGGTGGGCGGCCGCACGACGCTGTGGTGTCCGCGCTGCCAGCCGTAGGGCAATCGATGTGGCCCCCCGATCAGGCTGGTTGTAATGTCAG
Source organism: Mycobacterium sp. 1245852.3 (assembly GCF_001669335.1). Taxonomy (NCBI): domain Bacteria; kingdom Bacillati; phylum Actinomycetota; class Actinomycetes; order Mycobacteriales; family Mycobacteriaceae; genus Mycobacterium; species Mycobacterium sp. 1245852.3. Next base: position 1,488 of record NZ_LZLL01000494.1, read on the forward strand.
CCGCTATGAGCTGCCAGGCCCGCGGGCTGCTGCCGATCGCCGCCGTGACCGCCCTCGCCGTTGTGAATCCGGCGGTCGCACGGGCGGATCTGCACAACATCACCTATCGGGCCAGGATCGACGGCGTCACGACCGGGAGCCAGGCCACCTTCGTGATCAACGGCGGTCAGACGAACACGGCCGGGCTTAGCTCGGTGCCCGGCAACGCATTCGAGGCCGACACGGTGTTGCCCGACCCGCAGCAGGCCGGCATGCGCATCGTGGTGCGCTTCCCCTATGCGGCGAACGTGCACTGCGAAATCGACGTGGACGACAACGTTTTCGTCCAGTCCGACCAGATGGTCAGACCGGTCGCGGGCAACGCCGATCCCATGAACGGGGCGCTGCAGTGCGGCGCACCCTTGCCCTAGATTCGCCTCAGGGCTTCCAGCCCGTCGAGTCGGCCCACTCCCAGGCCCGCCGGTAGGCGTCGAGGAACCACGGCTCTTTAGCGGCGACATAGCGCAGGATGTCTCCGCCACCAGTGCTGTCGGCTCTGCGTTTTACGGTCAGATACTCGGCGCGCACAGCGGGATTGGCTTTGAGCCAGTCCCGGAACAGCAAGGCGAATTGCTGATTGGGCCGGCCGTCGACCCGGATGTGCACATTGGTCGGCCGCCCGGGATCGGCCGAAGCATGAACTTTCTTGTGCCACAACGCCTCGTGGTCGCTATGGTCGTATCGCGCTACGGTGCTGCGCGCGTCGGGTTTGGGGAAATCTTGAGTGATGTGCTTGGGGCGCGGATAACCGGCGGCAAGTAACGGCTCGGCGAGTTCGTCGGCTTCGGCAAGGGATTCGACGGTGATCTGAATGTCGATGACGTCCTTGGCCGGAAAGTCGGGCACGGCCGTCGACCCGATGTGATCGACGCGCAACGCCCGGTGACCGCAGGCCGTCTTGAGGCGGTTGACGATCCGTTGCGCCTGGTCCGGCCAGGTCGGGTCCGGTGGCACCAACCGCGCTGGTGCGCGCGCGTACTGCCGTTGGCTCAGGTTGTGGGCGAACGGCACGATGCGGTGGTCCCACAACTGCTGGGCGCGCTGCACCAAGTCTTCCGGGCTGCCCGAGTTGTCCAGCCAGATGTCGGCGACCGCGCGGCGCTGCTCGTCGCTGGCCTGCGCGGCGATCCTCGCCCGCGCATCCTCCTCGGCCATGCCGCGCTGATCGACCAGCCGCCGCAGCCGCACCTCGACATCGGCGTACACGATGACGACGAGCGGGAACAGCGGAGCCATCCCGGATTCCACCAGCAGCGGAATGTCCTCGACCACAACGGAATCCTCGGGCACCGACGCGATGATCTCCGAACGGCGATTGCCCACCAGGGGGTGGACAATCCCGTTCAGCGTCTTGCGTGCCTCGTCATCACGAAACGCCTTGGCGGCCAACGCCGGACGATCCAGCGATCCGTCCGCGAGCAGGATGTCGCTGCCGAACGCCTCGACCAGCGCGGCCAGGCCTTCGGTGCCGGGCTCGACCACCTCGCGCGCGATGACGTCGCCGTCGACGATGACGGCACCGCAGCGCGCGAACGTGGACGACAGCGCCGACTTGCCGGCGCCGATGCCACCGGTCAGCCCGATACGCAGCATGGCGTGGTCGCCGACGGCGTCACGCGTTGCCGGCGAGTTTCTCCCGCAGCGCCGCCAATTGGGCGTCGCTGGCCAGCGAACCGCCCGCCTTCTCCTCCCGCGCACCGTTGCCCGGCGACTGCTCGGCGTGCCCGGCGGCCTCGGCAGCGGCGAACTTCTCCATCTGCGCAGTGTGCATCTTGTGCCGCCGCTCGGCCTCGGCGTAGCGGGCCTCCCACTCGGCGCGCTGCTTCTCGAATCCCTCGAGCCATTCGTTGGTCTCGGAATCGAAGCCCTCGGGGAAGATGTAGTTGCCCTGCTCGTCG
>NZ_LZLL01000495.1:0-20731 GCF_001669335.1 Mycobacterium sp. 1245852.3
TTGGCTACGGCGAGGCGGCTGGTCGGATGCGCGGTCGCGATCCGCGCCGCAGCACAAACCTTCCACTTCGAGCCGCCTTCTTCGCCTCGGCGGCGGCCAGCACGTCCTGCTTGCGGATGCGCCCGCCGACCCCGGTGCCGGTGATCGAGTTCAGGTCGATGTTGTTCTCGGCGGCCAGCTTTCGCACCAGCGGCGTCACATACGGCGCGCCGTCACCACCCGGGCTTGCCGGCTGAGTTGCCGGTTGGGCCTGCGCCGGTTGAGGTTTGGGCTGCGGCGCGGGTTCGGGCTTGGGTTGCGGCTTGGGCTGCGCCTGGGGCTGGGGCGCCGGTTCGGGCTTGGGCTCGGGCTGGGGCGCGGGCGGCGGCTGGGGAGCGGCGGGTGCCGCCGGCGCGGCGGCCTCGGCACCGGCGCCGACGCGGGCGAGCTCGCCACCGACGGGCACCGTGGCGTCTTCCTCGGCGGTGATGCTGATCAGGACACCGGCGACCGGCGAGGGGATCTCGGTGTCGACCTTGTCGGTGGACACTTCCACCAACGCGTCGTCGACCTGGACCGAGTCACCGACGCGCTTGAGCCAGCGGGTCACGGTGCCCTCGGTCACCGACTCGCCGAGCTCGGGCATCAGCACCGGGGTCGCGTCGCCGCCGCCGGAACTCTGCTGGGCGGGCGCGGGCTCCGGCTGGGCCTGAGCCTGGGGCTCCGGCTGTGGCTCGGGCGCGGGCTCGGGCTCCGGCTGCGCTTGGGGCTCCGGCTGGCTCGGCGCCTGCGAGTCGCCGCCCGCCCCGCCGCCTTCGGCGGCGTCGCCGATGACGGCCAGCTCGCCGCCCACCTCGACGGTGTCGTCCTCCTGGGCGACGATCTTGGTCAGCACACCCGCGGCCGGCGAGGGGATCTCGGTGTCGACCTTGTCCGTCGACACCTCGACGAGCGGTTCGTCGAGCTCGACCGTGTCGCCCTCCTGCTTGAGCCAGCGGGTGACCGTCCCCTCGGTGACGCTCTCACCGAGTGCCGGCATCTGGACGGAGAAGGCCATCGTTTCTGACTCCTCGATCGCTCGTGGGTCGGGGCGGGTCGATCAGCTCGCGTGTGGAAGGCGAAGTCGCAATCCAAAACTATCCTGTCACTGCGCCGTTGTCGGCACACATCCAGGGCAGATACCCCGCGCCGGGCGGGTGACACCGATCACGCTTGCTACGGTGTGGCCAGTCCAGCCAGAGCGGGGAGGTCGGAGATGCCGCCAACACCACAACTACCCCAACACTTCGTCGACAGCGCCGACGGCGCCCGCATCGCGGTCTACGAAGAGGGCAACCCCGAGGGCCCCACCGTCGTGCTGGTGCACGGCTTCCCCGACTCGCACGTGCTGTGGGACGGGGTCGTCCCGCTGCTGGCCGAGCGGTTCCGCATCATCCGCTACGACAACCGCGGCGTCGGGATGTCCTCGGCGCCCAAGCCGGTGTCCGCCTACAGCATGGACCGCTTCGCCGACGACTTCGCCGCGGTGACCGGCGAGCTGAGCCCCGGCCGGCCCGTGCACGTGCTCGCCCACGACTGGGGCTCGGTGGGCATCTGGCACTACCTGAAGCGCCCCGGCGCCAGCGACCGGGTCGCCACGTTCACGTCGGTGTCCGGACCCGCTCAGGACCAACTGGTCGATTACATCTTCAGCGGGCTGCGGGCGCCCTGGAAGCCGCGCACCTTTATTCGGGCGATCAGCCAGGCGCTGCGGCTGAGCTACATGATCTTGTTCTCGATCCCGGTGCTCGCGCCGTTGTTCCTGCGGCTGACCCTGTCGGTCCCGGCGCTGCGCCGCAACGCCGTCGACAACATCCCCGTCGAGCGGATCCACCATTCCGACAAACTGGCCGCCGATGCCGCCCGGTCGGTGAAAACCTATCCCGCCAACTACTTTCGCTCCTTCTCCGGTCGCAAGCAGGGCGTCGCGGTCATCGACGTGCCGGTGCAGCTCATCGTCAACACCAAAGACAAGTACGTGCGGCCCTACGGCTACGACCACACCCCGCGCTTCGTGCCGCGGCTGTGGCGCCGCGACATCCAGGCCGGTCACTTCTCGCCGATGTCGCACCCGCAGGTGATGGCTGCGGCGGTGCACGAGTTCGCCGACCAGGCCGAGGGCAAGCAGCCCAGCCGCGCGCTGCTGCGCGCGCAGGTGGGGCGGCCCCGCGGGGCGTTCGGCGACACCCTGGTGTCGGTCACCGGTGCCGGCAGCGGCATCGGCCGCGAGACCGCGTTCGCCTTCGCGCGCGAAGGCGCCGAGCTGGTCATCAGCGACATCGACGAGGCGGCCGTCAAGGCCACCGCGGCCGAGATCGCCACTCGCGGCGGCGTCGCGCACGCCTACGTGATCGACGTGTCCGACGCGCAGGCGGTGGAGTCGTTTGCCGAGCGGGTCAGCGGCGAGCACGGCGTCCCGGACATCGTCGTCAACAACGCCGGCATCGGACAGGCGGGCGGCTTCCTGGACACCCCTCCCGAGCAGTTCGACCGGGTGCTCGACGTCAACCTGGGCGGTGTGGTCAACGGGTGCCGGGCGTTCGCGCGGCGGATGGTGGAGCGCGGCACCGGCGGCTACATCGTCAACGTGTCGTCGATGGCGGCCTACGCGCCGCTGCAGTCGCTGAGCGCCTACTGCACGTCGAAGGCGGCGACCTTCATGTTCTCCGACTGCCTGCGCGCCGAACTCGACGCCGCCGGGGTGGGCCTGACCACCATCTGCCCCGGCGTCATCGACACCAACATCATCAACACCACGCGGTTCGACGCGCCCGCCGGCAAGCAGGCCGACGCCGTCGACGGTCGCCGCGGCCAGCTGGGCAAGATGTTCGCGCTGCGGCGTTACGGCCCCGACAAGGTCGCCAACGCGATCCTGTCGTCGGTCCAGAAGAAGAAACCGATTCGCCCGGTGGCGCCGGAAGCCTATGCGCTGTACGGGCTTTCGCGGGTCGCGCCGCAAGGGCTGCGCAACGCCGCGCGCATCCGCGTGATCTGAGCCGCGCTAAGCGCCCGTCGCCGCCCCGCGGCGTCCGGTCAGCAACGTCGCTCCGATTGCGATGACCCCCAGCACGGCCAGCGGTATCGCCCATGCGCGCCGGCTGCCCACCGACGACTGGCACTGCGCGACGTAGTCGGTGTGCGGGACGATCTGGTTCAGGATCGGGATGTTCGCCCCACTGCTGTTGTTCGCGCTGCGGGCCGCGGAAAGGTCCGTCGCCACGGCGTTTCCGCAGCCGACCGAGTGGCCGTTGCTGTCGGAAACCGACACCGGCGCCAGCAGGCCAATGATTCCGGCCAACAACAGCACGGCGCCCACGCCGATGATCAACCGTCGCACCGTCATGGTCTCGCCTTTCGTCGCGGGGATTTCGACCGCTAGGGAGATTAGCCGCAGGCATGCGCCGGTAAACCCGGCGTTGACGCCGAATAACCCGGCGATTGCCGGGTATCCGGCCGCGGTAACGCAAGACATGAAGGGGTGTGCACGTGATCACTGCAACGCGCGAGGTGCCGGAGTCGTGTGAGCGGATATGGGAGGTGCTCGCCCAGGGCTGGACCTACACCCAGTGGGTGGTGGGCAACAGCCGGATGCGCGCCGTCGATCCGAATTGGCCGGAACCCGGCTCCTCGATCAAGCACTCGATCGGGATCTGGCCGTTGGTGATCAACGACGCCACCATCGTGGAGGAGTGTGAACCCCCGCACAAGCTGGTGCTGTGCGCTCGCCTGGGCCCGCTGGGCGCCGCGCGAATCACCATGCTGCTGCACGAGATTCCGGGCGGGTGCCGGATCGAGATGATCGAGGTTCCCGTGCAGGGCCCAATGGCGGCCGTTCCCGATTCCGTCGCGTTGGCCGCGGCGTACCCGCGCAACAAGGAGTGCCTGTGGCGGCTGGCGGCGCTGGCCGAGCGCCTGGAGCCGAGCCAGGTGAAGTGACCGTGCGCGACACCGCCGACGCCGTCGTGATCGGGGCGGGACACCACGGGCTGGTGGCGGCGTCGATGCTGGCCGACGCGGGTTGGGACGTGCTGGTGCTGGAAGCCCAGCCCGAGCCCGGCGGCGCGGTGCGCAGCGCCGAGCTGACACCGGGCTACATCACCGACTTGTTCAGCTCCTACTACCCGATGACGGTGGCGTCTCCGGCGATGGCGGCGCTGCAGCTGGAGGACCACGGGCTGCGGTGGTCGCACGCGCCGACGGTGGTTGGCCACCCGCGCAACGCCGCCGACGACGACCCGCCCATCGTGTATCACGATCCCGCCCAGACCGCGGAGGAGTTCGAGCGTCGCACGCCGGGCGACGGCGACAATTGGCTACGCATCGTTGCGTTGTGGGACGAGGTGAAAAGGCCGCTGCTCGAAGCGATCCTGTCGCCGTTCCCCCCGATGCGCCCGCTGCTGACCCTGTTGCGCAAACTCGGGACGTCGGATGCGCTGCGACTGGCCAACCTGTTGGTGCAGCCCGCCAACGCCATGGCCGACCAGTTGTTCGACGGTGATGCGCCGCGAGTTATGTTGCTGGGCAACGCTTTACACGCTGACATCCCGCTGGATGCGCCAGGTAGCGGTGTCATGGGGCTGCTGATGACCATGCTCGCCCAGGACTGCGGTTGGCCGGTTCCCGTCGGAGGTTCGGGCCAGTTGACGGCGGCGCTGGTCAAGCGCGCCCACTCGGCGGGGGCGCAGATCGAGTGCAACCAGGACGTCGCCCGCATTCAGGTGCAGGGCGGGCGGGCGACCGGTGTCTGCACCACCGACGGGCGAACCGTTCGCGCGCGTCGCGCGGTGATCGCGGATGTCACCGCCCCGCGGCTGTTCTGCCACATGCTGCCGCCGGATGCGGTGCCGTCGGGGTTGCTGCGGGATCTCAAACACTTCGTCTGGGATCCGCCGGTAGTCAAGGTCAACTATGCGCTCGATGCCCCGATCCCGTGGCATGCCAAGAACCTGCGCGACGTCGGCACCGTTCATCTGGGCGCCGACGGGCGTGGCCTGATTCGTTGGATGGCCGACGTGAACACGCGCACAGTGCCCGAACATCCGTTCATGCTGCTGGGCCAGACCACCACTGCCGACCCGACCCGATCGCCGGATGGCACCGAAAGTGTCTGGGCCTACACGCATCTGCCGCGCGGCGTGCATGACGATGCTTCGGCGGAGCGGGTTGCCGCGTCGATGGATCGCGTGATCGAAGAACACGCGCCCGGGTTCGGTGACCATGTCGTCGGACGCTTTCTGCAACGCCCGTCGGACCTGGAGGCTCACGACGCTAATCTGCACCACGGCGCGGTCAATGGGGGCACGTCGCAACTGCAGCAGATGCTGATCTTCCGGCCGGCGCCCGGCATGGGCCGGGCCGAAACACCGGTCGAGCGGCTGTATCTGGGCAGCGCGTCGGCGACACCGGGCGGCTCGGTGCACGGGGCATGCGGGCGCAACGCCGCCAACGCCGCGCTGGCCGCCGACGGCGCGACCGGCTGGCCGCGCCGCAAACTCGGGCGCGCCGTGCTCAAAAGGCTTATTCCCTAGCCGTTTTCGGCGATGTCCTCCAGTACCGCGAACATGGTCCGCGTCGGCACGCCGGTGGAACCCTTCGGCGAGTAGCCCCACGGACTGCCGGTGTTGTAGGCCGGGCCGGCCACATCGATGTGCGCCCAACTCACGCCGTCGGCGACGAACTCGCGCAGGAACACCCCGGCCACCAGCATCCCGGCGAAGCGCTGCCCGCTGATGTTGGACAGGTCGGCCACGCCTGACTTCAGATCTTCCTTGAGTTCGTCGGGCAGCGGCATCGGCCAGCCGTTCTCGCCCACCCGCTGCGAGATCGCCGCCACGCGGTCGCGGAACTCGTCGCTGCCCATCACCCCGGGGATCCGGGCGCCCAGCGCCACCGTCTGCGCGCCGGTCAGCGTGGACGTCTCGATCAGGTAGTCGGGGTCGTCCTCGCAGGCCCGCACGATCGCGTCGGCAAGGATGAGCCGGCCCTCGGCGTCGGTGTTCTGCACCTCGACCGTGATTCCGCCGTACTGCGTCAGCACGTCGCCCGGGCGCTGCGCGGTGGCCGACGGCATGTTCTCGGCCATCGGCACCGTGGCGATCACGTCGATCGGCAGGCGCAACTGTGCGGCCAGCGCGACGGTCGCGATCACCGCGGCGGCACCGCCCATGTCCGAGGTCATGTGGTGCATCCCCGCCGCCGGCTTGATCGAGATGCCGCCGGTGTCGAACGTGACGCCTTTGCCGACCAGCGCCACCTTCTTGGCTTGCTTGGACCGCTTGGCCAGCTTCGAACCGCGGTGGATCAGGCGCACCAGCCGCGGCGGGCGCGACGAGCCCTGCCCGACACCAATGATCCCGCCGTAGCCGCCCTTTTGCAGCGCCTTGTCGTCCAGCACCTCCACCTCGAGACCGACGGATTCACCCAAAGCCCTTGCGCGCTTGGCGAATTCGGCGGGAAAGAGGTGGCTGGGCGGGGTGTTGACGAAGTCGCGGGCGGTGGCGACGGCGGTGGCGACGGCGGCGCCGTGCGCGGCGTCGTTCTTGGCGTCCTTCGCCCCTTTAGTTTCCGAGGCGAGCACCGTGATCTTGCGCAGCCCTTGGTCTTTGGGTGCGGTCTTCTCGCTGCGAAACTCGGTGAACCGGTAGCTGCCCAGGATCAGGCCCTCGACGGCGGCCGCGGCGATGCCCTCGCCGGGCAGCTCGGCCAGCGTGGTGAGCACCGACTCGGTCTTGCCCAGCGAACGCGCGGCCACCCCCGCGGCGCGACGGATGGTGTCGGCCGGCCATTCGGACCGCGGTTTGCCCAGGCCGACGGTCAGCACGCTGGACACCGGCAGCGATCCCACCACCAGCCGGTGCACCTGTTCGGCGCCGCCGGTGGCCTCCAGCGCCCGCAGACCCGATTCGATCTCGGCCACCGCGTCGGAGGACAGGAACGGCTCGGCGGCCGCGACGGCCGAGCCCGGCTTGTCGTCCTCACCGGTCGACACGACGGGCACGATCAGCACGGTCGACGCGGCGGCGCGCCGTGGCAGCGAGGAGGCGACACTTACAGCGGGGGAGGCGTAACCGGGTTCTGTGCTCATCCGCATCACCCTAACGGTCCGGCCGTCATCGCTGATTAGGGTGAAGAGTCGTGAGCGATGCAGCCGAGGTTTTGCACGGACCGTTGGAAGAGCGTCACCGAAGCTTGGGCGCCAGTTTCGCCGAGTTCGGCGGCTGGCTGATGCCGGTGTCGTATGCCGGCACCGTCAGCGAGCACAACGCGACGCGCAACGCGGTCGGCCTCTTCGACGTCAGCCACCTGGGCAAGGCGCTGATCCGCGGGCCGGGGGCCGCGCAGTTCGTCAACTCCGCGCTGACCAACGACCTGGGCCGCATCGGTCCGGGCAAGGCGCAATACACGTTGTGCTGCACCGAATCCGGCGGCGTCATCGACGACCTGATCGCCTACTACGTCGACGACGACGAGATCTTCCTGGTGCCCAACGCCGCCAACACCGCCGCCGTGGTCGAGGCGCTCCAAGCCGCCGCACCGAGCGGGCTGACCATCACCAACGAGCACCGGTCCTTCGCGGTGCTGGCCGTGCAGGGGCCCCGCTCGGCCGAGGTGCTCGGCCGGCTGGGCCTGCCCACCGACATGGATTACATGGCCTACGCCGACACGTCGTTCTCCGGCGTGCCGGTCCGGGTGTGCCGCACCGGCTACACCGGCGAGCACGGCTACGAGCTGCTGCCGCCGTGGGAATCCGCGGGTGTGGTGTTCGACGCCCTGGCCGAGGCGGTCGGCGCCGACGGCGGTGAGCCGGCCGGTCTAGGCGCCCGCGACACCCTGCGCACCGAGATGGGCTACCCGCTGCACGGCCACGAACTGGCCCTGGACATCTCCCCGCTGCAGGCCCGCTGCGGGTGGGCGATCGGCTGGAAGAAGGACGCGTTCTTCGGCCGCGAGGCCCTGCTGGCCGAGAAGGAGGCGGGCCCGCGCCGGCTGCTGCGCGGGCTGCGGATGGTGGGCCGCGGCGTGCTGCGTGCCGGGCTGACGGTGCTCGCGGGCGACACCCCGGTGGGGGTCACCACGTCGGGCACGTTCTCCCCGACGCTGCAGGCCGGCATCGCGCTGGCGCTCATTGACACCGACGCCGGCGTCGAGGACGGTCAACAGGTCACCGTCGACGTCCGGGGTCGTCCCGCCGCGTGCGAGGTCGTGCGCCCGCCCTTCGTCGCGGTGAAAACGCGCTAGCGGCGCCGCGTGCGCGGGCGAAATCCGATTCGGTAGGCGGATATACAATCGGCGGATGACCAGTGGCTCCCTTGAGTTCACGGTTTCGCGCTCGGCAACTCCGGCAACCGATGCCGAACGCGAAACCATCCTGGCCGAGCCGGGTTTCGGCAAGTACTTCACCGATCACATGGTGTCCATCGACTACGACGAGACCGGCGACGGTTGGCACAACGCGCGCGTCATCCCGTACGGCCCCATCGAGCTGGATCCATCCGCGATCGTGCTGCACTACGCGCAGGAGATCTTCGAGGGGCTCAAGGCGTACCGGTGGGCGGACGGCTCGATCGTGTCGTTTCGCGCCGAGGCCAACGCCGCCCGGTTGCGGTCGTCGGCGCGGCGGCTGGCCATCCCGGAACTGCCCGAAGAGCTGTTCATGGAATCGCTGCGCCAGCTGATCGCAGTCGATCGCGCCTGGGTTCCGGCGGCCGGGGGCGAGGAGGCGTTGTACCTGCGCCCGTTCGTCATCGCCACCGAGCCCGGGCTGGGGGTGCGGCCGTCCAAGCGCTACCGCTACCTGCTGATCGCGTCGCCGGCCGGCGCCTATTTCAAGGGCGGCATCAGCCCGGTCACCGTCTGGGTGTCGACGGAGTTCGTGCGGGCCAGCCCCGGCGGCACCGGCGCCGCCAAGTTCGGCGGCAACTACGCGGCCTCGCTGTCGGCTCAGGCCGAGGCCGCGGCCAACGGCTGCGACCAGGTGGTGTGGCTGGACGCCGTCGAGCGGCGCTTCGTCGAAGAGATGGGCGGGATGAACATCTTCTTCGTGTTCGGCAGTGGCGGGTCGGCGCGGCTGGTCACCCCCGAGCTGTCGGGTTCACTGCTGCCCGGCATAACGCGAAACTCCTTGCTGCAGTTGGCCATTGATGCCGGTTTCTCCGTCGAGGAACGCAAGATCGATATCGACGAGTGGCAGAAGAAGGCCGCCGCCGGGGAGATCACCGAGGTGTTCGCCTGCGGCACCGCCGCGGTCATCACCCCGGTCTCGCACGTGAAGTACGGCGATGCCGAGTTCACCGTCGCCGACGGCCAACCCGGCGAGGTCACCATGGCGCTGCGCGACACGCTGACCGGGATTCAGCGCGGCACCTTCGCCGACACCCACGGCTGGATGGCCCGGCTGGGCTAGTTGGCTCTCGAGTGTGAAGTTAGCTTCACATTCGGGCGTGAGCGTGAAATTAGTTCACGCTCGGGCTCAGAACCGCACCAGGCCCGCGAGCGCCACGGCGCTCGCCGTCGCGGCCAGTTCGATCGCCGCGCCCAGCACGTCGCCGGTGATGCCGCCGAATCGGCGCACGCAGTGCCGCACCAGGATCGCGCTGCAGCCCAGGCCCACCGCCACCGCCACCGGGCCCTGCCACGGCCGCGGCCCGGCCAGCAGCGAGCCGGCGAGCAGCACCGCGACCCAGGCCGCCACCACCGAGGTCGGCTGGCTGCCCGCGACCCGCACCCCCAGGGCGCTGCCCTCGGCCGCGGGCACCGACCGGTGGCCGGCCAGCACCGCGGCCACCCGGCCCGCGAACACCGCCACGGCGATCCCGGCCACGCCGGGCCACACCCGGCCGGTGGCCCCCAACGCAGAAAACGCCAGTGCCTGCAGCATGATCACGACGACGACGGCGGCGACGCCGAACGGCCCGGTCGATCCCTCGCGCATCACCGCCAGCGCCCGCTGCGGCGGGCCGTAGCAGCCCAGGCCGTCGGCCGTGTCGGCGACACCGTCGACGTGCAGGCCGCGCGTCACCAACAGCAGCACCGCGACCGCCAGCAGGCCGGGCAGCGGGCCCGACGGCCCGAACACGTGCACCCCGCCCCAGGTCACGGCGGCGGCCAGGGCCCCCAGCACGGCGCCCACCACCGGCAGCGCGGCCATGGCGGCGCGGCCCATCGGCGCATGGCCGCCGCCCGGAACGGGCAGCACCGTACCGAACGCGAAAGCCGTTGCCAGCGAACGGATCACGGCGGGGGAGCGGCCGGTGCGGGGCCGTCGAGGCGGTCGGACACACCGGCCTGGGCGAAGGTCGCCATCGACGACAGGGCGGCCACCGCGGCGCGCAGCACCGGCACCGCGAGGGCGGCGCCGGTTCCCTCGCCCAGCCGCATCCGCAGGTCGAGGATCGGCTCGAGATCCAGCGCCGTCAGCGCGAGCGCATGGGCGGGCTCGGTGGACCGGTGACCGGCCTGCCACCACAGCCGGGCGCCCGGCGCCAGGTGCTCGGCGACCAGCGCGGCCGCCGTCACCGCCATGCCGTCGAGCAGCAACGGCGTGCGCCGGACCGCGGCCTGCGCGCAGAAGCCAGCCAGCGCGGCCAGGTCGGCGCCACCGGCGCAGCGCAGCAGCGCGACCGGATCGGGCAGCACCTGCCGCGCGCGAAACAGGGCGTCGCGCACCGCGGCCGTCTTGCGCGCCCACCCGGCGTCGTCGATCCCGGTGCCGAAGCCCACCGCCGCGACCGGCTCGGCGTTCGTCAGGGCCGCCACCAACACCGTTGCGGGCGTGGTGTTTCCGATGCCCATGTCCCCGGCGATCAGCAGGTCGGCGCCCGCGTCGACCTCCTCGTCGGCGATTGCCGCACCGGCCGCGAGCGCCTGCGCGGTCTCGTCGTCGCTCAACGCGTCCTGCACCCGGATGTCGCCGCTGGAGCGGCGCACCTTGTGGGCGCCGATCCGTTCGGTCAGCGCCTCGGCGTCGACGGCCAGGTCGGCGACCCGCACCGTCGCGCCGGCGATGTCGGCCAGGGCGTTGATCGCGGCCCCGCCGGCGTCGAAGTTGGCGACCATCTGCGCCGTCACCTCCGGCGGGTAGGCCGACACACCCGAGCGGGCGACGCCGTGATCACCGGCGAACACCACCACCCGGGCACGCTCGAATTGCCTTGGCGGGCAATGCCCCTGACACGACGCGACCCACACCGACAGATCCTCGAGCCGGCCCAGCGCGCCGCGGGGCTTGGTCAGGGCGTCCTGGCGGGCGCGCGCGGCGGCGGCGACGTCCACATCGGGCGGTGAGATGGCGGCGAACTGCATCAGGCCCCCGACGGTTTGATTGGGACCGGCTGGCCGGCCACCACCAGCACCACCCGGTCGCACAACCCGGCGAGGCGCTGGTTGAGGCCGCCCAGCTCGTCGGCGAACCGGCGTCCGGAGGCGGTGGCGGGCACCACCGTCAAGCCGACCTCCGGGCTGACCAGCACCAGCGGGGAAGCGAAGTCGCCGACCGCGGCCAGCACGTCATCGACGGCGGCCGCCACCGAGCCGCCGTCCCAGGCGCCGTTGCGGTCCAGCGCGGCGGTCAGCCAGGTGCCGAGATCGTCGACGAGCGTCGGGGTGTCCGGGCATTGGCGCAATTGCGTTGCGACGTCGTCGGTTTCGATCGTCGACCAGTGCGCGGGCCGGCGGGCGCGGTGGCGGGCGATCCGCTGCGCCCAGGCCGCATCGTCATTGCCGGCCGACCCGGGCGCCAGGTATTGAACCGCCTGCCCCGCCGGCAACCCGTCGGCGATGGCTTGCTCCGCCCACTGCGACTTGCCTGACCTGATCCCGCCGAGCACCAGGGTGCGCACCGATGTCAGCCGGCCTTCCGGCGAGCTCTACTCGACACGGCTGCCGTGCTTGACCTGGGGCCGCGGCGCCCGCAGCCGGCGCATCTGGGACGCCCGGCCGGCGGCGTAAAGGCCTAGCTTCCAACGGCTTTCGGTGTTGTCCGGGAACTTCGCGTCGACCACCCTGCTGACCTTGCGGCCCAGGATCAACCCGTCGACGCTCATCACGGCCATCAGCACCAGCATCGCCGGCGATACCCACAGCTGCAGCTGCGGGACACCGAACATGACGAACATCAAAAACAGGGTCGACGGCATGAACAGGCCCAGCAGATTGCGGCGCGAATCCACCACGTCGCGCACGTAGCGGCGGATGGGCCCCTGGTCGCGCGGCAACAGGTAACCCTCTTCGCCGGCCATCATCTTCGCGCGGCGTTCCGACATGCCGGCGCGGCCGGCGGCCTTGGCGGCGCGGCGCTCCTCGCGACTGAGCTTGGGGCCGGCCAGCGATTTGCGCCGCGCCCGCGCCTCGGCGGCGGTCATGGGGGCCGGCGCGACCGGTCCCTTGCGCGCGTTGCGCCGCGCCTCGTTGCGCTTGGGCGTGGGGCGGCCCTTGGGGCCCGTCCGCTGCGCCTCGCGGGTTGCGTCGCCCGAGGCGCCAGCAACGCCGGCGACGGCCGCGGTGGCCGCGTTTTCGTCGAGGTCGGGGTCCTGGCCCTTCTTACGGCCCAACAGCTTCACAGTGGCCAGGTTACTTCGCGCGCGACCCGGGCCGGAATTCGCCTGGAATGCCTTGCTATTAGACCTGCGTTAGTGCCTCCGTTGGCCCTACTCTTACACGTGATGAACGGCTGCCTTTGATGGACGACGGGTCGATGGCCTCGGATGATGATGGTCCCGGCCTGGCCCCCGGCCGCCTGCAATTGCCCGCCATGCAAGTTCTGGTCGCCCCGGACTGCTACGCCGACAGCATGTCGGCGCTGGAGGCTTCCGCCGCCATCGCGACCGGCTGGACCCGGTCGCGTCCCGGCGACCGGTTCATCGTCGCCCCGCAATCCGACGGCGGCCCCGGCTTCGTCGAGGTGCTGGCCAGCCGGCTGGGGGAGACGCGTCGGCTAAGGGTCTCGGGACCGCTGAAAGCCATGGTCGAAGCCGATTGGGTGTTCGACCCCGGGTCGGCCACCGCCTACCTGGAGTGCGCCCAAGCGTGCGGCCTGGCGCTGATTGGTGGACCACCCACCCCGGAGACCGCCATGGCGGCGCACAGCAAAGGCGTGGGCCAGCTGATCGCCGAGGCGCTGCGGGTCGGGGCGACGCGCATCGTGGTGGGTTTGGGCGGCAGCGCCTGCACTGACGGGGGGCAGGGCATGATCGCCGAGCTCGGCGGCCTGGACACCGCCCGCCGGCAGCTGGGCAACGTGGAGCTGATCGCGGCCTCCGACACCGAATACCCGCTGCTAGGCCCGTGGGGGGCGGCCCGGGTGTTCGGGCCGCAGAAGGGCGCGGACACGGCCACCGTCGCCGCGCTGGAGGTTCGCCTGCAGGCGTGGGCGCTGATCCTGGAAGCGGTGGCGGGGCGCGACGTGAGCGCCGAGCCCGGGGCGGGGGCCGCCGGCGGGATCGGTGCCGGGCTGCTGGCGCTCGGCGGCCGCTGTCAGTCCGGGGCGGCCATCATCGCCGAACACACCCGGCTGTCCGACGACCTGGACACCGCGGAGCTGATCGTCACCGGCGAGGGCCGGTTCGACGAGCAATCCCTGCACGGCAAGGTGGTGGGATTTCTCGCCGACGCGGCCCGGCCGCGGGGGATTCCGGTGGTCGTGCTGGCCGGCCAGGTCGACCTCGACAACGCGACGGTGCGTTCGTCGGGCATCATGGCCGCGTTGTCCATCGCCGAGCACGCCGGATCGGTGCGGTTGGCGCAGGCCGACGCCGCCAACCAGCTCATGGGCCTGGCCTCCGTTGTGGCGGCGCGACTCGGGAATAGCGGTCCGTCAAGGTACCGTTGAAGCAGTGGACTTTCGCGCGGTCCGGATCGCCCGGCGCAAGCCGGCGGTATCGGGCTTGATCGGACCCACCCAACGATGAGGCATGTAGGAGAAGCAATGACGGTGCAAAACGAGTCGAACGCCACGACAACCCACGGCGTGATCCTGACCGAGGCCGCCGCCACCAAGGCAAAGTCCCTGTTGGACCAGGAGGGCCGCGACGACCTCGCGCTGCGCATCGCCGTGCAGCCGGGCGGGTGCGCCGGCCTGCGCTACAACCTCTTCTTCGACGACCGGACGCTGGACGGCGACCTTACCGCGGAGTTCGGGGGCGTGACGCTGACCGTAGACCGGATGAGCGCGCCCTACGTCGAAGGCGCGTCCATCGACTTCGTGGACACCATTGAGAAGCAGGGCTTCACCATCGACAACCCGAACGCCACCGGCTCGTGCGCCTGCGGCGACTCGTTCAACTGATCGGTTGATCCCAAATCCGTCAACCGGGTTGTTGCCCGGCTGACGGTTTCGCACTCAGTACGAGCCGCCGGTGCGCAGCACGTACGAGCAGACCATGATCTGGCCGCGCTGGAACAGCAGCTGCGCGATGCCCTGCACCTGCCCGTGCATCGGGGCCCCGCTTACCGGCGACACCTTCATGGTGAACAACGCCTGAGCCTGGTACTGCGACAGGTAGACGATCTTGTCGATCGAGGTCAGCTCGACCTCGGAGAACTGCTTGCGAAACGCGTCGCTGCTGAGCTTGGCCAGCGCCTGGTCGGACCGCTTGTCCTGGACCCCGTCGTACAGGCCGCACAGCGCGTTGCGGGCGATCTCGTCGATGTCGCGGTGTTCTAGCGCATCCAGGTAGCCCTGGATGGCCGTCTTCGCCGCGCCCTCGGAGAAGGTGGCGCCGGTGTTGGCCCCGTTGGTGCGGACCCCGTACACGATGGCCACCGTCAACACCGCGACGAGCGCGATGGCCAGCGCGATGCCGACGACGAGCCGCCGCTTGGACCGCGGGTAGGGCACCGGCGCGCCGGGTTGCCCGGCATAATTGGCGGGAGCGGCTCCCGCCTGCGGGGCTGCGCCGAAACCCGGGTCGGTGTTGGGGTCGTCGGGGAACTCGAGGGGCTCGGATTCGCGTGGGGGCTCAGGTCCGCTCGGTCCGCCGCTGCCGCCGGTGTGGTTCGGCGAGTGCGGACCTGCCATCGTGGTTCTCCTACGGTGGTAGACGGGACTGCAATCGGGTTGCGGCCCGAGCATGTGATCCCGGCGACTTGAGTGAGTTCCCTAGGGAGGCTAGCGCACGACCTCACGCCGACCGCGCACCCAGCGACGGTCGAGGCCCGTGAGTAAGCTAGATAACCTTACTAACGAAGGATGGAGTTTTCGTGACGATCGCGGTGACAGGTTCGATTGCGACCGACAACCTGATGCGTTTCCCCGGCAAGTTTTCCGAGCACCTGCTTGCCGAGCACCTGCAGAAGGTTTCCCTGAGTTTTCTGGTTGACGACCTGGTGATTCACCGCGGCGGCGTGGCCGGCAACATCGCGTTCGCCATCGGCGTGCTGGGCGGCGACGTGGCGCTGGTCGGCGCGGCCGGCGACGACTTCGACGACTACCGCCAGTGGCTGCAGTCCCACGGCGTCAACTGCGACAACGTGCTGATCTCGCAGACCGCCAAGACCGCCCGGTTCACCTGCACCACCGACGAGGACATGGCCCAGATCGCGTCGTTCTACCCGGGCGCCATGTCGGAGGCGCGCAACATCAAGCTCGCCGACGTCGTGTCGTCGGTGGGCCAGCCGGACCTGGTCATCGTCGGCGCCAACGACCCCGACGCGATGGTGGTGCACACCGAGGAGTGCCGCAAGCTCGGCCTGCCGTTCGCCGCCGACCCCTCCCAGCAGCTGCCCCGGCTGTCCGGCGCGGAGATCGACAAGCTCGTCGACGGGGCCGCCTACCTGTTCACCAACGACTACGAGTGGGAGCTGCTGCTCTCCAAGACCGGCTGGTCCGAGGCCGACGTGCAGAAGAAGGTCGACCTGCGGGTGACCACGCTGGGCGCCAAGGGCGTCGACATCGTCGAGCGCGACGGGACCACCACCCACGTCGGTGTGGTGCCCGAGACCAGCCAGACCGATCCCACCGGCGTGGGCGACGCGTTCCGGGCCGGTTTCCTCACCGGTCGCACCGCCGGGCTCAACCTCGAGCGTTCGGCCCAGCTGGGCTCGCTGGTCGCCGTGCTGGTGCTGGAGTCGACCGGCACCCAGGAGTGGACGTGGGACCCGACCGTCGCCAAGACCCGGCTGGCCGACGCCTACGGCGACGAGGCGGCCACCGAGATCGCCGCGGTGCTCGCGTAGAGCTGGCGCGCAGGCGCCTCGGGTGTGAACCCACGGCGTCCAGCGTGAGCTGAGGGCGGCGACACGCCGACAATCAACGCCAGGGATTCACCCGCAACGCCCTGGCTTCACACCCAACCGCGGATGCGCGGGCCGGTACTAGACGGGCCGGTACTAGAGCTGCACCGGGTACACCGGCTCGCTGATCTGGGGCACCCCGGTGCGCTCGACGAAGATCGCGTGCCAAAGCATGAAGATCAACAGCGTCCAGAGCCGGCGGCTGTGATCGCTGACGCCGTTGCGGTGCTCGTCGAGCATCCGGCGCACGGCGGCTAGGTCGACCAGGTGGCCGGCCTGCGACGAGTCCACCATCGCGTACGCCCACTCCAGCAGTTCACCGGCGCGCAGCCAGTGCCGGATGGGCACCGGGAAACCCAGCTTGGGCCGGTGCAGCACATGCGCCGGCACGATCGGCTCCAGCGCACGCCGCAGCGCATACTTCGTCGTCGTGCGGGTGATCTTGGCCTCGACGGGCAGCCGGGAGGCGACGGCGAACACCTCGGGATCCAGGAACGGCACCCGCAGCTCCAGCGAGTTGGCCATGGTCATCTTGTCGGCCTTGACCAGGATGTCGCCGCGCAGCCAGGTGAACAGGTCGATGTGCTGCATGCGAGCCACCGGATCCCAGCCCGCCGATTCGGCGTACACCGCCGCGGTGACGTCGGTGTGGGTCCATTCCGCGCGGAAGCCGGGCAACACGTCGCGCAGCTGCGCGTCGGAGAAGCTGCGGGCGTTGCCGTAGTAGCGCTCCTCGAGGGTCAGAGAGCCGCGGTGCAGCAGGCTCTTGCCCCGCATCCCCTCCGGCAGGGGTTTGGACACCTTGCCCATCGACCGCCGCAGCGGCCTGGGCAGATAGTCAAAAGGCTTCAGCGACAAGGGTTCCCGGTAAATCGTGTAACCGCCGAACAACTCGTCTGCGCCTTCGCCGGACAGCACCACCTTCACGTGCTTGCGGGCCTCCCGCGCGACGAAGAACAGCGGCACCAGCGCCGGGTCGGCCACCGGCTCGTCGAGGTACCAGACGATCTCGGGCAGGGCGGCGACGAACTCGTCGGGCGTGACCACCTTGGCGATGTGCCGGGCGCCGATCGCCTCCGCCGAGGCCACTGCGACGTCGATCTCGGAGAATCCCTCGCGCTCGAAGCCGGTGGTGAACGTGATCAGCCGCGGGTTGTGCCGGATGGCCAGCGCCGCGATGGCGGTGGAGTCGATTCCCCCGGACAGGAACGCCCCGACAGTGACGTCGGCGCGCATGTGCTTGGCCACCGAGTCCTCGAGCACGGCGGTGATCTCGTCGTAACGGGCCTGTTCGGTGTCCCGGGTGATCGGCACCGCGGCGAACCGCGGCACGAAGTACCGGGTGACCTCCGGCTGCAGGCGGTCCGGACGGATGCGGGCGTAGCAGCCCGATTCCAGCCGGCGCACCCCGCGGTGCAGCGTCTCGGGCTCGGGCACGTACTGCAGGACGGTGTAGTGCTGCACGGCCCGCTCGTCGATCGCGGTGTCGAACCCCACCAGCTCGGCCAGATCCAGCAGGCACTTCTTTTCGCTGGCCACCGCGGTGCCGCCCGTCCCGGTCGCCATGAACAATGGCTTGATGCCGAAAGGGTCTCGGGCGCAGAGCAATTCGCGGGTCGCGGTGTCCCACAGCGCGAACGCGAACATGCCGCGCAGCCGGGTCAAGACGTCGGTGCCCCAGTAGTGGTAGCCCGCGACGATGGGCTCGCCGTCTCCGTCGGTGGCGAAGGCGACGCCGTGCCGGCTGGCCAGTTCGTCGCGCAGCTCGAGGTAGTTGTAGATCTCGCCGTTGAACACCAGCACGTAGCGGCCGGGCTCCTCGGGCGGCCCCCAGCGCAGCGGCTGATGTGAATGCGCGATGTCGATGATCGAGAGCCGGTTGAAGCCGAATACGACGGAGCCGTCGGTGTCCGGGTCCACCCAGGTGCCCGGCTCGTCGGGCCCGCGGTGGCGCATTGAGTGCGACGCGCGGGCGACCGCGCCGTCGGCTCGGGCGGCGGCCTCCTTGTCCAAGTCCTTGCCCGCGCTCCCCGGGGCGGCGACGAACGCCAGCAGACCACACACGGCGCCCCAGTATGCCGCACTTGGCGGGCGTGCGGGGATGTCGCACCCGGCACGTCGTCCATGGCCGGACAAGCCGGTGGGCCGGGGTTTCGTCGCCCGCCTCAGGCGCGTGGTCTACGCTGCGTAGTATTCGATATCCGAGCAGGAGGCGCTAACGTGACCCCTCGCGAGCAGGACCGTTCGCAACGTTTGTCGCAGGGCAGGTTTCGGCGCCGTCTTCGGCCGTTCGCGCTGGCGATTACGCTGGGCGTGCTGGCGCTGGTCCTGAGCGGGTGCAGCGGCTGGGCGGACGCGCTGGCCTTGGGCTGGCCGCGGGGCATCACCCCGGAGGCCCACCTGAACCGGGAACTGTGGATCGGCGCCGTGATCGCCTCGCTGGTGGTCGGCGGCATCGTGTTCGGGCTCATCTTCTGGGCGTCGGCCTTCCACCGCAAGAAGGCCACCGACACCGACCTGCCCCGGCAGTTCGGCTACAACATGCCGCTGGAGCTGGTGCTCACGGTGACCCCGTTCCTCATCATCTCGGTGCTGTTCTACTTCACCGTCGTGGTGCAGGAGAAGATGCTGCACCTGGCCAAGGACCCCGAGGTAGTGGTCGATGTCACGGCCTTTCAATGGAACTGGAAGTTCGGCTATCAGCGCGTGGCCTTCAAGGACGGCACGCTGAACTACGACGGCACGGACCAGGAACGCAAGAAGGCGATGCTGTCCAAGCCGGAGGGCAAGGACGCCCACGGCGAGGAGCGCGTCGGCGCCGTCCGCGGCTTCAACACCTCCGACCGGCAGTACCTGAACTTCGACAAGGTCGAGACGCTGGGATCCAGCGAGGAGATCCCGGTGCTGGTGTTGCCCACCGGCAAGCGCATCGAGTTCGACCTGGCGTCCGCGGACGTGGTGCACACGTTCTGGGTGCCGGAGTTCCTGTTCAAGCGCGACGTGATTCCCAACGCCGACGCGAACAACTCGGTGCACGTGTTCCAGACCGAGGAGATCCAGAAGCCGGGCGCGTTCGTCGGCCACTGCGCGGAGTTCTGTGGCACGTATCACTCGATGATGAACTTCGAGGTTCGGGTGGTGGCGCCCAACGACTTCAAGGCCTACCTGCAGCAGCGGATGGACGGAAAGAGCAACGCCGAGGCGTTGCAGGCGATCGGGCAGCCGCCGCTCGCGGTGACCACCCATCCGTTCGACACCAAGCGCGGTCAATTGGCCGGAAGCCAGTAGGTTAGGACACCAAATGCATATCGAAGCCAGGCTATTCGAGTTCATCGCCGGGTTTTTCATTGTGGTTGCGGTGCTCTACGGGGTGCTGACCGCGATCTTCGCCACCGGGGGCGTGGAGTGGGCGGGCACCACCGCGCTGGTGCTGACCGGCGGCCTGGCGTTGATCACGGCGACGTTCTTCCGGTTCGTTGCGCGGCGGCTGGACACCCGGCCCGAGGACTACGAGGGTGCTGAGATCAGCGATGGAGCAGGCGAATTGGGCTTCTTCAGCCCGCACAGCTGGTGGCCGATTCTGATCGCGCTGTCGGGCTCGGTGACCGCGGTCGGCATCGCGCTGTGGCTGCCGTGGCTGATCACCGCCGGGGTGATGTTCATCCTGACGTCGGTAGCCGGCTTGGTCTTCGAGTACTACATCGGTCCCGAGAAGCACTGATTCGCGGCATAAAGGTCACAATCCGATCACGTGATTGGTGGGCCGTTCGCCACGACGGCTTTGCCCCTTGGGGGTTCGGTAGTGTTCTGCCCAGGCAACGAGGAGTTTCCCAGCGCGCCCGCATCGATTGTGATGGCGGAGTCTGGTGCGCAGGTGAGGCAGTCGAACAGGGTAGGCAAAGGCAGAGATGAGCGGGTCAAGACCCCCGGAATGGGATCCTGACGCACCCGACCCTGCCGAGGAGATCAGCCACGAACCGGAGCTCGGCGACGAGCCGGCCGACGATCTCGAACCCGTGTCGCACGGCGACGTCGGGGACGAGCCGGAACCCTTCGAGGACAGCGCCGAACTGGCCGCGGCGGACCACAACGATGAGACCGACGCCTACTCGCGGGCCTATTCGGCTCCGGAGTCCGAGCATTTCACCAGCGGCCCCTACCTGCCGGCGGATCTGCGGCTCTACGACTACGACGAGTTCGACGAGGCCGCCGCCGACGACGAACGCAGCACCGCGCGCTGGCCGTGG
This sequence comes from Mycobacterium sp. 1245852.3, assembly GCF_001669335.1. Classification (NCBI taxonomy): domain Bacteria; kingdom Bacillati; phylum Actinomycetota; class Actinomycetes; order Mycobacteriales; family Mycobacteriaceae; genus Mycobacterium; species Mycobacterium sp. 1245852.3. The sequence goes on from NZ_LZLL01000495.1 coordinate 20,493, forward strand.
GTGGTCGGGATCGCCGCGATCGTGGCCGCGATCGCGCTCGTCGTCTCGGTATCGCTGCTGTTCGCCCGGACCGACACCACCAAGCTCGCCAACCCCGGAACCACCACCGCGCCGTCCACGCCGCCGCCGCAGGACGAGATCACGACCACCAAGCCACCGCCACCGCCGCCAACACCATGCCCGGCCGCGGCTTGCGGCATCCGCAGCCGTCGGTTGCGTCGTGGACGCACACCTGCCAG
>NZ_LZLL01000496.1:0-21841 GCF_001669335.1 Mycobacterium sp. 1245852.3
GCGACGGTCAGCCTGGACGGGAACCTGCTGGCCTATTCGGTCGACACCCTCGGCGATGAGCGGTACACGTTGCGGTTCAAGGACTTACGCACCGGCGAGCTGTACCCGGACGAGATCGCCGACATCGGGGCGGGCGCCACCTGGGCCGCCGACAACCGCAACGTGTACCGCTCATCGCCGAGGGTGTCGACCGAATAGGCCAGCAGGTTCCCGTCCAGGCTGACCGTCGCGGCGCCCAGGGAGAAGAATTCGTGGCCCTGCGCCTCGGCGTTGGAGTCGAGCAGGACCTGCTCGCCGGGGATCTCGGTGTCCTCGTCCAGGATCGGCGGGTCCCAGTCGTCGGGTCCGCTTATCGGACAACGGCACTGGACGCGGTACTGCTTGCCTTCGTAGGTGCGCGCGTAGTACCACCACTGGCCCTGCCGGGTGGGCACCGACAGATCCGTCTCCTTGGTGCGCGCCTTGATCTCGGCGAAGATCTGCTGCCGCAGCGGCTCGAGGTGCGCGGTCATCTGGTCGACGTAGGCGTTTTCCGCCTCGAGATGGGCGATGACTTCGGGATTGGTCTTTTCGCGCAGCCACTCATACGGGTCGATGAAGACGTCGCCGTGATGCTCGCGCCGAGTCTCCACCCGCTTGGCGACGGGGGGCACCGACCCGTTTCGTTGGGTTTCGGTCATGCGCTGGGACCGATCCAGTCGGCGAAGCTCAATCCGGAAATGCGTTCGTAGGCCTCGATATAGCGTCCGCGGGTGGCCGCGATGATGTCCTCGGGCAACGGCGGCGGGGGCTGGGAACCGTGGCGGTCCCAGCCGGACTCGGGGCCGGTCAGCCAGTTGCGGACGAACTGTTTGTCGAAGCTGTTCTGGACGACGCCGACCTGGTACTCGTCGGCCGGCCAGTACCGCGACGAATCCGGGGTGAAGATCTCGTCGGCCAGTAGCAGGTTGCCGTCGTGGTCGGTGCCGAACTCGAACTTGGTGTCCGCGATGATGATTCCCTTCCGGAGCGCGTGATCGGCGGCCTGAACGTAGATCTGTAGGGTGCGGTCGCGCAGCTGGTTGGCGGGCACGGCGCCGACAAGCTCGATCACCCGCGCGAAGGAGATGTTCTCGTCGTGGTCGCCCAGTGCGGCTTTCGTCGCCGGGGTGAACAGCGGTTCAGCGAACCTGCTGGCTTCGACCAATCCGGGCGGCAGCGGGATGCCGCAGACCTTTCCGGTCGCCTGGTAGTCCAGCAATCCCGAGCCGGTCAGGTAGCCGCGTGCCACGCATTCCACCGGAAGCATTTCGAGCTCACGCACCACCAGCGCGCGGCCCAGGACCTCGTCGGGGATGCGCGGATCGTCGGGCGGCCCGGTCAGATGGTTGGGCGCGTCCACGAGGTCGAAGAAGAAGACGCTCATCGCGGTCAGGATGCGGCCCTTGTCCGGGATGGTGCTGTCCAGGACGAAGTCGTAGGCCGAGATCCGGTCGGTGGCGACCAACAGCAGGTGCTCGTCGTCGACGCGATACAGCTCGCGGACCTTGCCGCTGGCCAGGTGCTGATAGTCGGACAGTGCGGGCATCCGGTCAGCCTATCGGGCACCTGCAAACCGGGTTTGTGCTGGGATCGGGGCTATGACACCGCGGTTTCTGCCCTACTCAACCCGACCCGGCCGGCTGGCTGTCCAGCTGTTCAGCGATCTCGCCGTCGTCGTGTGGACCCTGCTGTGGCTGCTCGTCGGGCTGGCCGTCTACGACGCCATCGCCACCATCGCCGACGCCGGGCGGCAGGTCGAGAGCGGCGCGAAGGGCATCGCCGGCAACCTCGCGTCCGCCGGACACGAGGCGCAGCACATTCCGGTGGTGGGCGACACGGTCAGCAAGCCGCTCAACTCCGCGAGCCACGCCGCGCTGGACATCGCGGGCGCGGGCCACGATCTGGACAGCGCGGCGAGCTGGCTCGCGGTGCTGCTGGCGATGGCCGTCGTCGCGGTCCCGATCCTCATCGCGGTGCTCCCGTGGTTTTTTCTGCGGCTTCGGTTCTTTCGGCGCAAGTTGACGGTGACCGCTCTGGCCGCGACGCCGGCCGGGGCGCAGTTGCTGGCGCTGCGGGCGCTGACCAACCGGCCGGCCCGGAAGTTGATCGCCGTGAGCGCGGACCCGGTCGGCGGGTGGCGCCGCGAGGATCCGGTCACCATCGGCGCGCTGGTCGCGCTCGAATTACGGTCGGCCGGCATCGCGATCCGCGGGGCGTAGCAGCATCGCCCGCGCTAACAGCAGCAGCCCGGCGACGACCACAACGATCCATGCGGCCAACGCATCCCAGAAGAACACCAGCGACACGGTGAGCAGCGACCGCTGCCCGATCTCGACCGCCATGGCGAAGCTGGCCGCGGAGTACATGCCCAACGGGAAAACGAACGCCCACCACACACCGGCGAACTGCAGCATGTTGGGGTGCCGCCTGATGCGGTGCAGCGCGAAGTAGATCAGCGGCGGTATCCACAGGGTGGCCGTCACCCACGTCACGACGGTGACCGCGCGCACCGGCCCGGCCAGCCAGCCGGGAGCGACCGCGTGGATGGTGTCGCCGGCCAACGTCGCAATCGCCATGCCGCCCATCAGAATCCACGTGTCGGGTTCGAAGCCGTCCCGGTCCTGCCGTTCGTTGACCACCCGCCACATCGTCAGCCAGGTCATCAGGCCGTAGATGCACAGCGCCGCCACCCAGCCGGCCACGGCCACCGCCAGCCACCAGTGATGGCCGGTCTGCCGGGCCGCCCGCGCGATCACGATGGCCAGACCCGAGGTGCCCACGCTGCCCAGCTGCCAGGCGCCGTGGGCGCGGTCGCGCAGCTCCGGCCACCGGTGGGCCAACATGTTTCGCGCGCTGAACAGGACCAGTATCAGCCAGGACGTCAGGCCGACCACGCCGAGCACCCGCGCGACCCACACGTTGGACGACAAGCGCGTGTCGATCACCGCGCATGCGGCCACGAAGGTGATCAGCCGCAGGGTGACGTCGGGATCGGTCAGATCCCAGCCCAGCCCCTGGCCCGGTTCGCAGGCCTTCGCCACGACCAGGGCGACCAGAAACAACAGCCCGAGGGTGGCGATGACGCCCATCGTGTCGCTGATCAACCGGTAGCCGTGATTGTGCGCGCCGATCGACAAGATTCCCGTCGCCATCACCGCCGCGAACACATCGGGTGAGGGCTCGACATCGGCGAACCGGATCGTCACGGCTCCTCGTGAAGCTCCACGACGAGGTGCCGAATGCCGGTGTGCCGGTTGCTGCGGGCCCATTCGACCGGCCGGACGACCCGCGCCCCGCCGAACCGGGAGAGCAGTTCTTCGAACAGCACCCGCAGCTCCAACCGGGCCAGGTTGGCGCCCAGGCAATAGTGCACACCCTGGCCGAAACCCAAGTGTGGATTGGGCTTTCGGGCAATATCGAATTCGTTGGCACGCTCGAACACGCCGGCGTCGCGATTCGCCGAGCCTTCCCAGATCTGTATCTTCTGCCCGGCCTCGATCGACTGACCGCCGAGGGTGACGTCGCGGGTGGCGGTGCGCCGCTTGGAGGGCGACGGCGACGTCCACCGCACCATCTCCTCGACGGCCGTGGGCAGCGCCCCGAGATCGCCGCGCAGCGACCGCATTTGGTGCGGGTGGTCGGCCAGCGCCAGTAGGCCGCCCGCGACCGCGTTGCGGGTGGTCTCCGCGCCGGCGCTGAACAGCAGACTGAAGAACAGGTACAGTTCGAGGTCGGACAGGGCCGATCCCTCAGCGTCATCGAGCATCGCGTTGGCGACCACCGACAACATGTCATCGGTCGGGTTTGCACGCTTGGACGCGATCAGCTGCTGACCGTATTCGTACATCCGCGACCCGGCCGCCGCGTCTCTTTCGGAGACCGAAAGCTGCGACAGGGAAGCCTTGCGCGAACCACCGAAATCGAACTGCGGCTCGATGGCCTCGAATAACCAATGCCGTTCGGATTCAGGGACTCCCAGCAGGATGCAGATCATCTGCATCGGCAGCTCGGCGGCGATGTCGACCAGGAAGTCGAACGGCTCACCCGGGACCACCGCGTCCAGCAGCCGGCGCGCCCTGCCCCGCAGGTCGTCCTCTATCAGGCGGATCATCCGCGGCGTCAGCCCGGAGCTGACCAGTCGCCGAATCTGCGAATGCCGCGGATCGTCCATCATGTTGAGCACCTGGCCGGCGATCGCCAGGTCCTGCAGCAGCGTCCCGCCATAGGGCCTGGCGCCACCGGTGACCGAGGAGTAGGTCACCGGATCCTTGAGCACCTCAAGCGTTTCCGCGTAGGTGGCGACGGACCAGAAGCCCTCACCGTCGGGGGTGTTATCGGTCGGTGCGTGCCAGTACACCGGCGCCTCTCGCCGATGGATGGCGAACAGCTCGTGCGGAAAACCGTTGGCGAAGTTGTCCAGATCGGTGAAGTCGATCGAAGCGAGCGCGCCGGCCAGCGTCACAGGATCGCACCCGGGGCGTACTTGGCCGCGTCCGGGTAGCGGCTCACCAGCGCGTCCACCTGCGCCGCTACCTCGTCCACCTGGTCGCCGGCGGCACCGGTGAACGCCTTCTTGTCGGCCAGCGCCGCGTCCAGCGCCGCCCGGTCCAGCGGCAGCCGCTCGTCGGCGGCCAGCCGGTCCAGCAGGTCGGGCTCGGCGCCGTGCTCGCGCATGGCCAACGCGGTGGCCACGGCGTGTTCGCGGATCACGTGGTGGGCGGCCTCGCGGCCCACGCCGGCGCGCACCGCGGCGATCAACACCTTGGTGGTGGCCAGGAACGGCAGATAGCGGTCCAGCTCGCGGTCGATCACCGCCGGATAGGCGCCGAACTCGTCGAGCACCGTAAGGAAGGTCTCGATCTGGCCGTCGATGGCAAAGAAGCTGTCCGGCAACGCGACTCGGCGCACCACCGAGCAGAACACGTCACCCTCGTTCCACTGCGCACCCGCCAGTTCGGCGGTCATCGACGCGTAACCGCGCAGCACCACCTGCAGACCGTTGACCCGTTCGCAGCTGCGTGTGTTCATCTTGTGCGGCATCGCCGACGAACCGACCTGCCCCGGCGCGAATCCCTCGGTGACCAGTTCATGGCCGGCCATCAGCCGGATGGTGTGCGCCAGCGAGGACGGTCCGGCGCCCAGCTGCACCAGCGCGGAGAGCACGTCGTGGTCCAGCGAACGCGGATACACCTGCCCGACGCTGGTCAATACCGTTGCGAAGCCCAGGAATTCGGCGACGCGCCGCTCGAGCTCGGCGAGCTTGGCCGCGTCGCCGTCCAGCAGGTCGAGCATGTCCTGCGAGGTGCCCATCGGGCCCTTGATGCCACGCAGCGGGTAACGGTCGATCAGCTCGCGCAGCCTGGTCAACGCGATCAAGGTCTCCTGGGCCGCCGAGGCGAACCTCTTGCCCAGCGTGGTGGCCTGCGCGGCGACGTTGTGGCTGCGCCCGGCCATCACCAGGTCGCGATACGCCACCGCCCGCTCGGCCAGCCGCGCCGCGACCGCCACGCCGTGCGCGAAGACCAGTTCCAGCGAGCGCCGGATCTGCAGTTGCTCCACGTTCTCGGTCAGATCACGACTGGTCATGCCCTTGTGCACGTGCTCGTGACCGGCCAGCGCGTTGAACTCCTCGATGCGCGCCTTGACGTCGTGGCGCAGCACCCGTTCGCGGTCCGCGATCGAGGCCAGGTCGACGTCCTCGATCACCCGCTCGTAGTCGGCGATCGCCTCGGGAGGCACCGCGACGCCCAGTTCGGCCTGCGCGCGCAGCACGGCCAGCCATAGCCGGCGCTCGCCGATGACCTTGGCCTCCGGCGACCAGATCGCGACCATCTCGGCACTGGCGTACCGGGTGGCCAGCACATTCGGAATGCTCACTTGGTCCTCACGAACACACAGCTTACGGTCGCGGCCATAGCCTATGCGGATGTACTTCGCCGGCGTCGACCTCGCCTGGGCGGGTCGCAACCCGACCGGCGTCGCCGTCGTCGACTCCGGTGGCGCCCTGGTGAGGGTGTGCGCGGTCCGCGACGACGACGAGATCCTGGCCGCCCTGCTTCCCTACGTCCGCGGCGATTGCGTGGTCGCCTTCGATGCGCCGCTGGTGGTGAACAATCCGACCGGGCAGCGTCCCGCCGAGGCGGCGCTCAACCGCGATTTCCGCAGGTACGAGGCCGGCGCGCACCCCTGCAATACCGGCAAACCCGAGTTTGTCGACGGCCCCCGCGCGGGCCGGCTGGCCGTGGCGCTCGGCCTGGACGCGGACCCGCGATCACCGGCCGCGCGCCGGGCCATCGAGGTCTACCCCCACGCGGCCACCGTCGCGTTGTTTCGCCTCGAGCGCACCCTGAAATACAAGGCGAAGCCCGGCCGCAGCGTCGAGCGGCTCAGGTCCGAGCTGTTGTTGCTCATGGACGGCGTCGAGCGGCTGGCGCGGGCCCCGGTGCCGCTGCGCGTGGCCGGGCACGACGGCTGGGTCGCGCTGCGCCGGGCCGTCACGGCCGCGCAGCGCAAGAGCGAACTGCGCCGCGCCGAAGACCCGGTCGATGCCGTGGTTTGTGCCTACGTGGCGTTGTACGCGCAGCGCCGCCCGCTGGACGTGACCATTTACGGCGACCTCGACACCGGCTACATCGTGACGCCGTCGCTGCCGGTGGACCCGATCCGCGCGTAACGGGCGCTCAGATCTGCACGGGCCGCTGATCGATCGGCGCGAGCACCTCGATGAGGTCGACCACCGCGCCCTGCGCCGCCGCGCGCGGGTCGCGCCCCTCCACCAGGGCCGACACCACCGAGCCATCGACCGCGCAGATCAACGTGCACACCAGTTCGATGTGCACCGATCGGCCCGAGCGCTCGATCGCCTCGGCCACCGCTTCGGCGCGCTGGCGCAGGCTGCGACGCATGGTCTCGCGCAGCGCGGGCAGCCGGGTGCACGCGATGTGCCGCTCGTAGCGCGAGATCAGCTGATCGGTCAGGCCCGGTCCGGACACGTCGCCGACGAGCAGGTCCGCCAACACCTCGGCGATGGTCTCCGGTCCGCGGCGCCGGCGCGACATGGCGCTGACCCGCGACCGCAACTGCGCCACCTCGATCATCGCGATGTGTTCGACGGCGCGTGCGATCAGATCGTCGAGCGACGAGAAGTAGTAAGTGGTGGAAGCCAACGGCAATCCGGCCCGCCGCGCCACCGCCCGGTGCCGCACCGCTTCGAACCCGCCCTCGGCCAGCAGCTCGGCGGCGGCGCTGACGAGCGCATACCGTCGACGTTCTCCTTTTGGAGTAACCGCTGCTGTCACGAGTAGCCATCGTGCCAGCCAAAGTGGTACTGCATTGCCATTTCGGCCAAACGGCCGGGGCATAATGGCCCGCATGCCCGACTTGAGCCGACGCGCCCTGCTCGGCCTCGGCGCCGGCGCGGCCCTCGGCGCGGTTGGCGCCTACGGGTTCGACATCTTGTTAGAACCGCGGACATCTCGCGCCGTGCCGGTATCGACGGCCGGCACCGGGATGCCGTTGGCCCCGTCGCCCGGCCCGCCCCGCGATCCGGCTCCGCCGGCGGCGCCCGCCCCCACCATGGTGACCGGTTCCTTCGCCTCCGCCGCCCGCGGCGGGGCCACCACCAACTGGGCCATCGCCCGCCCGCCGGGCCAGACCAAGCCGCTGCGGCCGGTGATCGCGCTGCACGGCAAGGGCAGTGACGCGTCCACGGTGATGGCCGGTGGCGTCGAACACGGTTTGGCGCAGGCCGTCGACGCCGGACTGCCGCCGTTCGCGGTGGTCGCCGTCGACGGTGGCGGCGGCTACTGGCACAAGCGGTCGTCCGGCGAGGACAGCGGCGCCATGGTGCTCGACGAGCTCATCCCGATGCTGGGAAACCAGAATCTGGACACCTCGCGGGTGGCGTTCCTGGGCTGGTCGATGGGCGGCTATGGCGCGCTGCTGCTGGGCGGCCGGCTGGGGCCAGCCCGTACCGCGGCGATCTGTGCGGTGAGCCCGGCCCTGTGGATGTCCTCGGGTGCCGCGGCGCCGGGGGCGTTCGACGGGCCCGATGATTTCGCCGCGAATTCGGTGTTCGGCATGCCCGCGCTGGCCTCGATCCCGATCCGAATCGATTGCGGCGACAGCGATCCGTTCTACTCGGCGACGAAGCAGTTCATCGCGCAGCTGCCCAACCCGCCGGCCGGCGGCTTCTCGCCCGGCGGGCACGACGGCGCGTTCTGGAGCTCGCAGTTGCCCGCCGAGCTGACCTGGATGGCACCGCTGCTGACGGCGTAAGGAGATACGCTCGCGGAGGTGACCGCACCTTTCGACTGGACCCTGCCGTACGCCTGGCCACGCAAGCCCATCCTGGCGGAAAACGTTGTGTGCACGTCGCAACCGCTCGCCGCCCAGGCGGGCCTGCGGATGCTCGCCCAGGGCGGCAGCGCGGTCGACGCGGCCATCGCCACAGCCATCACCCTGACGATTGTGGAGCCGGTGTCCAACGGCATTGGTTCGGACGCCTTCGCCATCGTGTGGGACGGCGCGCGATTGCACGGGTTGAACGCCTCGGGTCGCTCACCGGCCGCCTGGACACCGGAATACTTTGGCGGGCAGGACGTTCCGATCCTCGGCTGGAATTCGGTGACCGTGCCCGGCGCGGTGTCGGCCTGGACCGAACTGCACGCGAAGTTCGGCAAGCTCCCGTTCGAGCGGCTGTTCGAACCAGCAATAGCTTACGGCCGCAACGGCTTTCTGGTTTCACCGACGGTCGCGCAGCAGTGGGCCGCCCAGGTGCCGCTGTTCGAAGACCAGCCGGGGTTCGCCCAGGCGTTTCTGCCCGGCGGGCGGGCGCCCAGGCCCGGCGAGCGATTCAGCCTGCCCGACCATGCGGCCACGCTGGAAACGATCGCCGCGACCAACGGAGAGGCGTTCTACCGTGGCGAACTGGCCGCCAGGCTCGAGGCGCACGCACTGGCGCACGGCGGGGCCATGCGGGCCGACGATCTGGCGGCCCATCGCGCCGACTGGGTGGGCACGGTCGACGGCGGCTACCGCGGATACACGGTGCACGAGATACCACCCAACGGCCAGGGAATCGTCGCGCTGATCGCCCTGGGCATCCTGGAACACTTCGACTTGGCCTCGCTGCCGGTCGATTCCGCGGACAGCGTGCACCTGCAGATCGAGGCGGTGAAGCTGGCGTTCGCCGACGCCCAGGCGTATGTCGCCGACATCGAGCACATGCCGCTGTCGCCCGAGCGCCTGTTGGACCAGGAGTACCTGAAGCAGCGCGCGGCACTGATCGACCGCCGACGGGCCAGGCCGGCATCCGCCGGCGCCCCGGCGGGTGGAACCGTCTACCTGACCGCCGCCGACGCCGCGGGGATGATGGTGTCGATGATCCAGTCGAACTACATGGGGTTCGGCTCGGGCGTGGTGGTGCCGGGCACCGGGATCTCGCTGCAAAATCGGGGCGCGAATTTCACTGCCGCCCAAGGGCATCCGAACGCAGTGGCCCCGAACAAGCGCCCCTACCACACCATCATCCCGGGGTTTGTGACCAAAGACGGCGAACCGGTGCTGAGCTTCGGGGTGATGGGCGGAATGATGCAGCCCCAGGGGCACGTGCAGGTGATGGTGCGCATCGCCGACCACGGGCAGAACCCCCAGGCGGCGTGCGACGGCCCGCGGTTCCGGTGGGTGGAGGGCATGCAGGTCAGCTGCGAAACGGGGTTCCCGGTCGCAACGCTCGACGAGTTGCGCCGCCGCGGGCACGACCTGGTCGCCGTCGACGACTACAACCAATTCGGCAGCTGCCAGGCGATCTGGCGCCTCGACGGCGGCTATGTCGCGGCCAGCGATCCGCGTCGGGACGGTCAGGCCGCCGCCTTCTAGACGCGGATCTTGCCCTCGGCGGCCAGCTGGGCGATGTCGCTGCGGAAATGACTGCCCGGCAACCGGATCGAACGAACGACTTCGTAGGCCATGGATCGCGCGGCGGCCAGGTCCGCGCCGGTGCCCACCACCGACAGCACCCGGCCACCCGAGGAGACGATTTCCCCGTCGTCGCGCCGGGCCGTCCCGGCGTGCAGCACCCCGTCGGCTTCCGAGCCGACGATCACGTCACCCACCCGCGGACGGCCGGGGTAGCTCTCCGCCGCCACCACCACCGTCACGGCGGCGCCGTCGTGCCAGCGCAGCTCGCCGAAGTCCGCCAAGTTGCCGCTGCCGGCCGCGTACAACAACTGGCCGAGCGGTGATTCGAGCAGGGCTAGCACCGCCTGCGTCTCGGGATCGCCGAAGCGGCAGTTGAATTCGACCACCGCGGGGCCGTTGGAGGTGATCGCGAGCCCGGCATACAGCAATCCGCTGAACGCGCTGCCGCGCGCAACCATCTCCGCCGCAACGGGTTCGACGATGTTGCTGACGACGTCGCGGTACACCTCGTCGGGCAGCCACGGCACCGGGGCGTAGGCGCCCATCCCGCCGGTGTTGGGCCCGGTGTCGCCATCGCCGACGCGCTTGAAATCCTGCGCCGGCAGCAGCGGCACCACGGTTTCGCCGTCGACCACGCAGAACAGCGACACCTCCGGGCCGTCCAGATAGGACTCCAGCAGCACCGGGTGTCCCGCCTCGAGGAGCCCGGCGGCGTGCGCGCGGGCGACGGCGCGATCCGCGGTCACCACCACGCCCTTGCCCGCCGCCAGGCGGTCGTCCTTGACCACCCAGGCCGCATCCCCCGCCGGCGGGCCGAACCGCTGCAGGGCAGCGTCTAAATGCGCCGGGTTATCGACGATTTCGCTGGTTGCGGTGCGCACCCCAGCCGCGGCCATGACCTCCTTGGCGAAGGCCTTGGAGCCTTCGATGCGGGCGGCGTCCTTGCTGGGGCCGAAGCAGACGATGCCGGCGGCTCGCACCGCGTCGGCCACCCCGAGCACCAGCGGCACCTCGGGACCGATGACCACCAGGTCGGCGCGGACCTCGCGCGCCAGGGCGACGACGTCGTCCGCCGAGGTGATATCGACCTCGTGCTGGTCGGCCAGCCGCGCGGTGCCGGCGTTGCCGGGAGCGACCGCCAGCCCCGTGACCTGGGGATCTTTGCGAAGCGCCAGCAGCAACGCATGCTCACGGGCACCGGAACCAATCACCAGGACACGCACGACACGTCAGACTAGCTGGTGCTGCGGCGCGCACCCACAGTCTCTAAAGGATTTTCTCGAGCAGCGCCTTGAGGTCGTTGCGCTGTGCGGCGGTGAGGCGCCCGAGGCGCTTGTCGAACTCGTCGGAGAGCAATCTCAGGCCGTTTTTGGCCGCCTGACGCCCGGCCGGGGTGAGCAGCAGCCGGTGCCGGCGCAGATCGGACGGGTCGATCTCGCGACGCACGAAGCCCGCCGCCTCGAGCCGCTTCAGGTACAGCGTCACCGTCGCCTTGGGCATGCTCAACGCCGCCGCCAGCGCGGCCGGGTAGGGGTGCTCGTCGATCTCGGCGAGCAGGAAGAGTTCCTTGGACTCGAGGCCCAGCGCGCAGATGTCGGCCTCGGCGCACGAGATGACCGAGAGCAGCACCCGGTAGTTCAGTGACCAGATCTTGGCCGCATCGACCGCAGACATCGACTTGCCAGATCGTTCAGGTATGAACTAGTTTTGTTTTGAACAACCGCATGGTCGAACAACTTACCAGGAAGTGGGCAGCATGCCGCTGGATGAATATGTGACACTCGGGCGATCCGGTCTGCGCCTCAGCCCCTTGTGCCTGGGCGCGATGACATTCGGCGAAGACCTCGGCTGGGGCACCAGTGTGGAAGAGTCCCAACAGATCATCGACCGCTACCTCGAACTCGGCGGCAACTTCATCGACACCGCCAACTTCTACACCCGGAGCCACTCCGAGAAGATCATCGGCGACCACGTCGGGCGCCACCCCGCCCGTCGCGATCGGCTGGTGATCGCGACCAAGTTCAGCGGCAACCTGTATCCGGGTGATCCCAACGGCGGCGGCTCGGGCCGCAAGTCGCTGATCAACGCCTGCGATAACTCGTTGCGGCGCTTGCAAACCGACTACATCGACCTGTACTGGCTGCACATCTGGGACGCCAACACGCCCATCGAGGAGACGATGGCGGCACTCGAGGACCTCGTCCGGGCCGGCAAGGTGCGCTACATCGGCGTCTCGGACACCCCGGCGTGGAAGATCGCCCAGGCCAACCTGATCGCCGGTTTCCGCGGCTGGTCTGCGTTCGTTGGGCTGCAGGTCGAGTACTCGCTGCTGGAGCGCGCCATCGAACAGGACCTGGTGCCGATGGCGGCCGAATTCGGGCTCGGCATCACCCCGTGGTCGCCGCTGAAGAGCGGCGTGCTGAGCGGTAAGTACACCCGAGCCAACAGCGGCCGGCACAACGCCGACCGCGGCGCCCTGGTCGACGCCTTCCTCAACGAGAAGACCTACGCCGTCATCGACGAACTCGAGGCCATCGCGAAGGCACACGAGACCAACGTCGCCAGCGTCGCGCTGGCCTGGGTGCGCGCACAGCGTGCCGTCTCGTCCGTCATCATCGGCGCGCGCCGGCTCTCCCAGCTCGAGGACAACGTCCGCGCCGTCGACGTGACCCTCGGCGCCGACGAGCTGGCCCGGCTCGACGCCCTGACCAAGCCGAGCTTCGGCTTCCCGCACAACATGCTGGAGATGGCGCCGGGCATCATCAACGGCGGAACGACCGTCAACGGGGTCACCGCGCCGATCTCGGAATACGTGATGCCCGAAGGCGTTCAGCCGTACTGAATCGGCGACGAGGTCATCGAAAGTGCCTGATAGATCAGGCGGGTGTACATCCTGGTCCGCTCCGTTCCGGCTGGAGTGACTTGCCCCATCTTGTTCATGACGTAGGCGAATGTGGTGCGGCAGTACGGATTCATGACCGCCATTGAGCCGCCCCAGCCGCCCCAGTAGCAGACTCGTTCATCGGGCATGTCCGGCACCGCCTCCCGATGCGGTAGCGCGAAGCCGATGCCCCATCGTGCGGGCATGGCCAGCACCAGGTCGGTGCAGTTGGCCTGCTCCTCGAAGATCAGGTCGATCGTCTCGGGCCTAAGCAGCCGCACGCCGTTTACGCTGCCGCCCAACGAGATCGGCGACAATGAGCGCACCAACGAGCGGGCGTTGCCATGCCCGTTGGCCGAGCCGATCTCCGCGCGGCGCCATGCGGTGGTCTCCGCGGCCAGCGCGGCCGCTGAGGTGGGTGGCACGGCGGCGAACGTCTTGCGCATCGGATGGTCGTCGGGCACCGCGTCGAGGGGCACGTCCAGCGGCGGTGGCGGAACGAGCTCGGCGATGCGCTCGTCATCCTCGGGCCGAGCACCGATCTGAAAATCGGCGCCGAGCGGTCCGCTGATCTGCTCGCGCACAAAGTCTTTCAGCGTCGAACCGGTGACGCGGCGGACGAGTTCACCGACGAGGTGACCGATGGTGATCGCGTGGTAGCCCGAGGCGGTCCCCGGCGGCCACCACGGCGCCTGGGCGGCGAGTTGCGACGTGGACTTGTCCCAGTCGTAAATGTCCTCGAGGCTGAAAGGCATCTCCCACCCGGACACCCCCGAGGTGTGACTGAGGACGTGGCGCACCTCGATGCGCTCCTTGCCGTTGGCGGCGAACTCGGGCCAGTACTTGGCGACGGGGGCGAACGGGTCGAGCAGGCCGCGGTCGATCAGCATCAGCGCCGCCAGCGCGGTCACATTCTTGGTGCTGGAGAAGACGTTGACGATTGTGTCGTGAGACCATTCCCGGGTTTTCGCTCGATCGGCATACCCGCCCCAGATGTCGACCACGAGCTCGCCGCCGATATCGACAGCGATGGCGGCGCCCAACTCGCCACCTGTGGTGACCTCGTCAGCCAGCGCGGCGACGAGATCCTCGAAGCGGCTGTCGTAGTGGCCATGTAATACGCCCGTGGTGAAGTGGGCATCGATTCCGGCATGGTTTGCGGCAAGACTTGCCTGGCTGTTCATGTGTCGCCTCCATTCGTTGGTGACCTCACTATGGATCGCGGCGAGTGAAGGAACATCCGCCAAAGGGCCTAGGCGCGCGGGCGGACGACCGAGTGGCTTTCTACGTCTTTGTGCCGATGTTTGCCGCCTCCAACCAGCTCAAGCTGGCTAACATGGCTGAGACGGACCAACGCGTGGACACGCCACCATTGAACTGGAGCGACTTGGGCGTAACCGAGCTCCCGACCGGAACGGTGACGTTGCTGCTCGCAGACGTCGAGGGCTCGACGCGGCTCTGGCAGACCCAGCCCGAGCAGATGAGCGCCGCGATCGCACGGTTGGATCGGGCGGTATCGGACCTGGTTGCCCGGCACAGCGGGGTGCGCCCGGTGGAGCAGGGCGAGGGCGACAGCTTCGTGGTCGCCTTCGCCCGTGCCAGCGACGCCGCCGCCTTTGCTCTGCAGTTGCAGCGCACACCGCTGACGCCGATCCGTCTGCGGATCGGACTGCACACCGGCGAAGTGCAACTGCGCGACGAAGCAAACTACATCGGGCCGACCATCAACCGCGCGGCACGGCTGCGCGATCTCGCCCATGGGGGCCAGACGGTGCTGTCGGCGACCACAGCCGACCTGCTCGCCGACGCGGTTGGCACCGAAGCGTGGCTGCTCGACCTCGGCACGCACCCATTGCGGGATCTGCCCCGGCCCGAACGCGTAACGCAGCTCTGCCACGCCGACCTGCACAACGACTTCCCACCGCTTCGCGCATCGAAAAGCGCTGGGAAACAACACCTTCCGGCGCAGTTCACGAGTTTCGTCGGACGCGGCGCGGAAATCGAGGCCGTGCGGGAAATCGTCGTGGGCAACCGGTTGGTGACGCTGACCGGCGCGGGCGGTGTGGGCAAGACGCGTCTAGCAGTGCAGATCGCGGACCGGATGGACACCGAGTTCACCGACGGCGTGTGGTACGTCGATCTGGCGCCGATCACCGATCCCGCCGTCGTACCGGTCGCCGTGACGCGGGCGTTGGGGCTGCCAGACCAAGCAGGGCTTTCGACGATGAACACGGTTACCCGGGCCATCGGCGGGCGGCGCATCCTCGTCGTCTTGGACAACTGCGAGCACCTGATCGACGCGTGCGCCACGCTGACCGAGGCGCTGCTGGGGGCGTGCCCCCAAGTGACTGTTCTCGCCACGAGCCGCGAGCCGATCCGGGTGGTCGGCGAAGTCGCTTGGGGGGTGCCCTCCCTGTCGCTGACTGACGAGGCGATCACGTTGTTTACCGACCGCGCGCACCAAGTGCGGCCTGATTTCGTTGTGACCGAACAGAACTCTGCCACCGTAGCGGAGATCTGCGAGCGCCTCGACGGCATACCCTTGGCGATCGAGTTGGCGGCCGCGCGGGTCCGCGCGCTGTCATTGGCGCAGATCCTCGACAGCCTGCACGACCGTTTCCGCCTGCTGACCGGCGGCGCGCGCACCGCCGTGCGCCGCCAGCAGACGTTGCGGGCGTCCGTCGACTGGTCGCACGCTCTGTTGACCGAGCCGGAACGCGTCCTGTTCCGCCGGGCAGCCGTATTCCACGGCGGTTTCGAACTCGATGCAGCACAACAGGTTTGCGGTGACAGCGACGTCGAGAGCTACCAAATTCTCGACCAGCTCACGCTGCTCATCGACAAATCGCTCATTGCGGCAGAAGACGGCGGCTTCGGAACCCGATACCGGATGCTGGAGACGGTTCGTCAGTACGCGCTGGAAAAGCTCGGCGAGTCCGGCGAAGCCGACGCCGTGCGCGCGCGCCACCGCGACCACTACACCTCAATGGCCGCCCTGCTCGACGAGCCCGGCCGCACCGGCTATCAGAGCAGGGTCGAGCGCGCGGCAACAGAGATGGACAATCTGCGCGCAGCGTTCGCGTGGTGCCGCGAGAGTGGCGAGATCTCCGAGGCGCTGCGCCTCGCATCGGCGTTGCAACCGCTTTGGACCACTCGCGGCCGTGTTCGGGAGGGGACGGCCTGGTTCGAAGCGGCGCTCGCCGACGCGGCGGCGCGCAACGCGGAGGTGCCGCCTGCCGTCCGCGCCCGCGCGCTTGCAGATAACGCCACTCTCGAGGGCGCGCAGACCATTCACGACAACATGGACAAGGCATTGGAGGCCCTGGCACTCGCCCGCGAGATCGACGATCCGGCGCTGCTGGTTCGCGCGCTCGCCGGTTGCGGCATCATCGCCGCCTTTGACGCGGCTGCTGCCAGTTCGTACTTTGACGAAGCGCTCGGACTGGCCCGCGCCGTGGGCGATGACAGGAGCCTGAGCCAAATCCTGGCGTTCCAAGCGTTCGCCGCGGTTACCGGCAAGGGTGACGCGATCGCGGCGCGTGCGGCCGGCGAAGAAGGGCGTGACATCGCCGACGCGATCGGTGATGGCTACACCTCCCGCGCGTGCCGGTGGTGTATTGGCTTGGCGCAGCAGTGGGAAGCCGATCTCACCGGAGCCGTAGCGCAATTCCGGGCCCTGGTCGCGGAGGCCGAGGCGGCGCACGACGAAACATGGCGGATGTCAAGCCTCGTCAGCCTGGGCCACTATCTCGCCTTCGCGGGCGACCCGGACGAGGCCAGGGCCGCGGCCACCGCGGCGGTCGAAGCCGCCGCGGATTTCAGCGCGTTCAATCAGGGCTTCGCCTATGCCGCGCTGGCGGTGGCAAACCTGGCCGCGGGCGACGTGGAAGCAGCGGCCGCCGCCGGCGAGGCGGCGTGGGAGCGCATGAAGGCCCAACCCGAACTGGCCGCGGTCAACGTCATCCCACTCGCGGACGTTGCCCTCGCGCGGGGTGACCTGACGGTGGCCCGCCGCTTGGCCGACGATGCCGTCACCATCGCCCCCGGCATGCACCTGCTGCTCGCGCTGGCAAAGCGGGCGCGAATCGCGATCGCGCAAAACGATGTTGAGCAGGCGGCGCGTGATGCGCGTGATGCGCTCACCGGCGCCGGGGACCTGAAGGGGTATTACGTGGTCCCCGACGTCCTCGAATGCCTGGCCATCCTTGCGGCGAGCGCCGGGGCGAACCGAGAAGCCGGTCGCCTCTTCGGCGCCGCAGATGCGGTTCGCGGCCGCACCGGGTATGTGCGCTTCAAGATCTACAACGCCGCCTATGACGCGTCGGTGGCAGCGCTGCGCAAGGTCATGGGCGAGAACGACTTCCGCGCGGCATGGGCCGAGGGCGCGGCGCTGTCGATCGAGGAGGCGATCGCTTACGCGCAACGCGGGCGCGGCGAGCGCAAGCGACCGGCAACGGGATGGGATTCGCTGACCCCCGCCGAAATCAACGTGGTGAGGCTGGTCAGCGAGGGGCTGCCGAACAAAGCCATCGCCGGCCGGCTGTTCGTGTCCGCGCGAACGGTGCAGACGCATCTGAGCCACGTCTACTCCAAGCTGGGTATCAGCTCGAGAGTGCAACTTGCACAAGAGGCTTCACGCCACGCTTAGTCGTCCTTGTTGCCCGAGTGCATCTTGAGCGCGGCGTCGACGTTGCCCTTCTTGTCCTCCCCGGCGCCCTTCGCCGCGGCCTTCTTGCGTTTGGCCACCACGGCGTCGACGGCGCCGTTGAGCGCCGAACCCAGCGGGAAGCCGAGGTAGTGGGTGAGGAAGACCGCCATCTCCTTGAGCTCGTTCTCGGTGAGCTCGCCGTTGAGAAGCGCGGCGTTGATCTGGATCTCGGCCAGGTCGCGGTTCCCGATCGCGGTCACCGCGGTCAGCGTCATGATGCGCTTGTCGCGCATCGACAATCCCGGTCGCGTCCAGATGTTGCCGAACAGGTGGTCGACGGTCAGGTCGAAGTACGCGTCGCCCTCGATGTTCGGCATCTCCCAGCCGTAGACCTCGTTCATCTTCGCGAGGCCCTTGCTGCGCAGCTCGTCCATTACGCCTCTTTCTCCGTGTGTGGCACCCCGAGGCCCGCGGCCAACCGCTGGTAGGCCAGCTGGGCGAGCGGCAGATCGACCGACACCGATTCGCCGAGAGCCAACGCCAGGCTCAGGTCCTTCTCCCCCAGCTCGCGGGCGTGCAGGAAGGACTGGTACAAGAAGTTGTCCGGTTCAAGGTCTTTCATGTTGTCGCGGACGATGATCGCACCCGGGCCGCTGGTCAGCGCGTCGGTGTGGCGCACCACCCGGCCCAGCGCCTGCAGGTCCAGGCCGGCGGCCTCGGCGAGTTTCATGGCCTCGCAGGCCGCGGCGTACGAGGTGAACGTCAACATGTTGCGGGCCAGCTTCATTCGGGTGCCCGCCCCGGGCTCACCGGCGTGGATGACCACCGATGCCCAATGTTTGAAGGCCGGCTTGATCCGCTCGTACACCTCCCGCTCGGCGCCCACCATGGTGGCGAGTTCCCCCTTCGCCGCGGCGGCCGCGCCACCGCTGACCGGCGCGTCGACGATATGGATGCCGTGCGGCTTGTGCTCGGCGGCGAGCTCGACGGCCGTGGTGTCGCTGATGGTCGAGTGGATCGCGATGACGGTGCCGGGCTTGGCGTGCGCGGCCAGCTCGCCGACCACCTCGCGCACCTGGGCGTCGTTGAGCACGGTGATGTGGATGAGGTCGGCGCCCGCGACGTCGGCGACGCTGTCGGCCAGGCCGGCGCCCTTTTCCACCAGCGGGGTCATCGCCTCGGTCCGGATGTCGTAAACCGTTATTCCGCCGGGCCATTCGGTCATCTTGGTGGCCATCGGCGCGCCCATGTTGCCCAGGCCGATGTAGCCGAGCTTCAGCTGATCAGTCATCTGGCATCGCCTCCCGTCACGACCGGATTATCTGTCCGCCGTCGACATTGAAGATCTGTCCGGTGATCCACGAGGCCTCGTCGGAGAGCAGGAACAGGCACATGCCGACCAGGTCCTCGGGCGTGCCCATCCGCGACAGCGGCAGGCCCTTGACGATGTCGTCGACCATCTCCTTCGGGGTGGTGGTCCGATTGGCCTGGGTGTCGATGGGGCCGGGGGCGATCGCGTTGATCCGGATCTTCTGGCCACCCAGTTCGCGGGACAGCTGCTGGGTCAGGCCGTTGATTCCGACCTTGGCCAGGCCGTAGTAGTTCGCGTAAAGCCATGCGGCGGTGGATGATTGGTTGACGATCGCGCCGCCGCCACGCTTGGCCATCTTCTTGTACACCGCGCGCGTGCACCACAGCGCGCCGTCCAGGTTCACGCTCATGAACTTGCGGTAGTACTCAGGATCGATGGTGAGCAGGAAGTCCAGCTTCATGCCACCGAAGATCGCGGCGTTGTTGACCAGGTAGTCGATGCCGCCGAATTCCGCGACCGTGCGGTCGGCCATCTCCTTGGCCGACGCCGGGTCGGACACGTCGACCGGAATGCTGATGGCCGTTCCACCGT
This sequence comes from Mycobacterium sp. 1245852.3, assembly GCF_001669335.1. NCBI lineage: Bacteria > Bacillati > Actinomycetota > Actinomycetes > Mycobacteriales > Mycobacteriaceae > Mycobacterium > Mycobacterium sp. 1245852.3. The sequence goes on from NZ_LZLL01000496.1 coordinate 19,375, forward strand.
CGGCGACGATCTGTTTGGCGACCGCGTCGGCGGCCTCGGCGTTGATGTCGGCGACCACCACCGCCGCGCCCTCGCGGGCCAGCGCCTCGGCGTACGCCTGCCCGATGCCGCCACCGGACCCGGTGACGATGCCGACTTTGTTCTCGAATCGCATGTTTTCCTCTCGGTCGCCTAATGGCGCGGTCACTGCACAGCGGTGGCGATGGTTTTGACTTCCAGGTATTCCTCGAAGCCGGCCACGCCCATTTCACGGCCGTTACCGGATTGCTTGTATCCGCCGAACGGCGCGTCGGCGGAGTACCAGACACCGCCGTTGACATTGACGGTGCCTACCCGCATCCGCGACGCGAAGTTGGCCGCGCGTTCCGGGTCGGCGCTGAACACGGTGCCGGACAGGCCGTATGGCGAGTCGTTCGCGATGCGCAGCGCATCGTCTTCGCCGTCGTAGGCGATCACGGTGAGCACCGGTCCGAAAATCTCCTCACGGGCAGGCCGGGCGTCGTTGGTCAGGCCGGCGATCACGGTCGGTTCGATGAAGAAGCCGCGGTCCTTGTCCGCCGGGCGGCCGCCGCCGCAGGCGAACGTCCCGCCCTCGGCGATCGCCAGGTCGAGGTAGCTTTGCACCCGCTCCCGCTGCCGCGCCGAAATCACCGGCCCGCAAACGGTTCCGGAGTCGTTGGGGTCGCCGGGCTTGATCGAGCCCATGGTGCCCGCCGCGATCGCGACGGCCTCGTCGTAGCGGGCTCGCGGCACCACCAGCCGCGTCGTGATGGCGCACCCCTGCCCGGCGTGCATGGCCGCGGTGAACGCCGACATCGAGCACGCCCCGCCCAGGTCGGCATCCTCGAGAACGACGAACGCCGACTTGCCGCCGAGCTCCAGGAAAACCCGCTTGATGGTGGCGGCGGCGTCGCTCATGACGCTGCGGCCCGTCGCGGTCGACCCGGTAAATGAAACCATATCCACCCGAGGGTCTTTCGAGAGCAGTGCGCCGACCCGGTGGTCGTCGGACGTGATGATGTTGACGACGCCGGGCGGGAAGTCGGTGTGTTCGGCGATGATCTCACCGAGCACCGCGGCACACCAGGGCGTGTCCGGTGCGGGCTTGAGCACCACGGTGTTGCCGGCGGCCAGCGCGGGCCCCAGTTTGGCGAGGTTGATCTGGTGCGGGAAGTTCCACGGCGTGATGGCGCCGACGACGCCGACGGCTTCGCGCGCGATCGTGCGCCGGGTCGGGATGCCCATCGGCGACGCCTGGCCGAGGTCTTGGTTCCACTCGTAGGACTCGGCGGTGTCGGCGGCGAAGCTCAGGTCACCGACCGGTCCCTCCAGTTGCGCGGCCGAGGTGAGCATCCGCGGGGCGCCGACCTCGGCGATGGTGATGTCGCGCAACTCTTCGATGTGGTCGCGCATCGCGTCGCGCAGCTGCCGGATGCAGCGCACCCGCAATTCGGTGTTGCGGGACCAGTCGGTCTCGTCGAAGGCGCGCCGCGCGGCGTCGATCGCGCGGTCCAGGTCGCCGGCGTCCGCGTTTGCGGCGACGCCCAGCACTTCCTCGGTCGCCGGGTTCACCGTGGGGAAGTTGCCGGCGCTGCCGGCCGACAGCTTGCCGTCGATGAACAGTTCACTCACGCCGTCGGCCAATAAGGCCATGTCCCGCTCCCGTCTGTGTGCGGCCAACCCGGCACGCCAATCTAGTGGACAGCTGTCCGATATTGTCCGATCGAACCATAGCCGCCAGGCCGTCGGCGGTGCAAGAGCCGATCTCGGGCATCCCTCGCCGAGAGGGTTGAAATGGGTATTACGCTGCGTATTTCGGCTGCGGGGTTGCCTCGCGCCGATCCGATCCTCTAGCTTGGACATGTGTCCAGCGATGCACTGGTGACGATCACCTCCGGCGGCGACCGCCAGGCCGGTCAGCCGGCGCGCAACCCTCGCCAGGAGGAGACGTTCCGCAAGGTGCTCGCGGCGGGCATCGAAACCCTGCGGGAGAAGTCCTACGCCGACCTGACGGTGCGGGCGGTCGCGGCGCGGGCCAAGGTCGCACCGGCGACCGCGTACACCTACTTCTCGTCGAAGAACCACCTGATCGCCGAGGTCTATCTGGACCTGGTGCGCCAGGTTCCGTTCTTCACCGACGTCAACGACCCGATGCCGGTCCGGGTGGACAAGGTGTTGCGGCACCTGGCGCTGGTGGTCGCCGACGAGCCGGAGGTCGGCGCCGCATGCACGACGGCCTTGCTCGGCGGCGGGACCGATCCCGCGGTGGGTGCGGTGCGCGACCGCATCGGCGCCGAGATCCACCGCCGCATCGCGACCGCCATCGGCCCCGGGGCCGACCCTAACACCGTGACCGCGCTCGAAATGATGTTCTTCGGCGCACTGGTCCAGGCGGCCAGTGGCCAGTTCACCTATCACCAGATCGCCGACCAATTGGCCTATGTGGTGAATCTGATCTTGCCCGGCC
>NZ_LZLL01000497.1:0-561 GCF_001669335.1 Mycobacterium sp. 1245852.3
TCGCGCTGGGACACCCGGCGGAGCTGGTGACCATCACCACCGCCGGGGACCGGTCGTCGGCGCCCATCGAAGACCTCGGGGTCGGTGTGTTCACCACCGCCCTGCGCGAGGCCATGGAAGAGGGCCGTGTCGACGCCGCCGTGCACTCCCACAAGGACCTGCCCACCGCCGAGGATCCGAGGTTTGCTCTGGCGGCCATACCGGTGCGCAACGACCCGCGCGATGCGGTGGTAGCGCGCGACGGGCTGGTGCTCGCGGAGTTGCCGGCCGGTTCGCTGGTGGGCACCTCCTCGCCGCGGCGGGCCGCGCAGCTTAGAGCATTGGGTCTCGGTTTGGAAATCCGCCCCCTACGAGGCAACCTAGATACCAGGTTGAACAGGGTAAGCAGTGGTGATCTCGACGCGATCGTGGTAGCCCGGGCGGGACTGGCCCGGATCGGTCGCCTCGACGACGTCACCGAGACGCTAGAGCCGGTGCAGATGTTGCCAGCACCGGCTCAGGCACGTCGGGGTCGGTGAACACCAGGGCGGCGTTCGCCAGCACCGTGGCGGCCCGGGTCGT
>NZ_LZLL01000498.1:0-5492 GCF_001669335.1 Mycobacterium sp. 1245852.3
AGGTGGAACTGGGCGTGAACGTCAGCATCGCGCGCATGTTGCCCAGGTTGGTCCGCGGGTTCCAGACCTGTTCCATGAACTGGTTGGCCAGGTTGTCCAGTTTGGTGACGGCGGGCACGAAGTTGTTCGACTTCTGCGCCAAGATGCCGAGCACCGGCGTGAAATCGCTTGTGATCCTGATGAGTTGGTCGATGTGGTTGTCGAACGATTGGCGAGTGGTGCTGACCGTGTAGTCGGCGCCGGAGAGCAGCGAGGCCAACTGCCCGCGCGTCTCGGCGAAGGTTCGCATCGGCTCGACGGCCTGATGCAACGCATCGAGAAGATCGGGCGCCGTCTGGGCGAGCCCCGTGGTGGCATCCAGCAGCGCCGACACCGTCGAGGGGCCGGCGTCGGTGCTGACGATCGAATTGAGTTGATCGAGAAGGCGATTCAGTTGGGCACCGGCGGTCAGCAGGCTGACGCGGCGGTGATCGGTCGCCGCGCCCAGCGCGGCCAGGATCCCCACCGACCTGTCGTCACGGCCACGACCCGCGGCGGCGAGCACGTCGCGCAGCTTGCTCACGGTCGTCTGGAAAAGAACCGTCGGCAGCCGCTTGTCCTCCGAGATGTGCGCGCCGTCGCGGATTTTCCCACCGCGGCCCTCCTGGTTTGGGGACCCCACCAGTTGGACCGACGACACGGCGAAGACGTTGCTCGGCACCACGCGTGCGGTCACGTTGGCCGGAATCGACTTGGCGTATTCCTCTTTGAGGTCGATGTGGACATAGTTGGGCTTGCCGTGCGCCGCCGGGACGACGCCGTTGACCATCCCGACCAGGACGCCGCGGTATTTGACGTCGGACTTCTGGGGAAGGCCATCGCCGACGTTGATCAGATCGGCGACCACCCGCACGTAGTCGTTGAGCCTGCCGGTGGATTTCACCAACATCGCGGTGGTGACCAGGGCGCTGACCACCACGACCGCGATCCCGATGCCGAACAGCTGCCGATCGGAGGGGCCGCGGCCGTCCAGCTCAAAGGAATTGGGCACGTTTCACCGACCTACCCGCCGAACCTGGCGCCGGAGTCGACGCCCCACAGTGCCATGGTGAGCAGCATGTTCACGATGATCACCACGGTGATGCTGGCCCGCATGCCGTGTCCGGCGGCGACCCCGACGCCCTCGGGCCCGCCGCTCGCGTAATAGCCGTAATAGCACTGGATCGTGGACGCGATCCAGACGAAGATCACCGCCTTGAACAAGGAGTAGACGATGTCCTGGCCGGCCAGCATCAGCGTGAAGTAGTGCAGGTAGGAACCGGTCGAGGCGCCGCTGCCCAGGCCCACCACGATCTGGGTGCTCAGGTATCCGATCGCCAGGCACGCGGCGTACAGCGGGACGATCGCCACCACCGACGCGATCAGCCGGGTGGTCACCAGGTAGGGGATCGGGCGGATGGCGATCGATTCCATCGCGTCGATCTCTTCGGCGATCCGCATGGATCCCAGCTGGGCGGTGAAGCGGCAGCCGCCCTGCATGGCGAAGGCGAGCGACGCCATCAGGGGAGCCAGCTCACGGGTGTTGACCAACGACGAGACGAACCCGGTGGCCGGCCCCAGACCGAGCAGATCCAGGAAGTTGTACCCCTCGATGCCGACCAGCGCGCCGACCGTCATGCCGAGCACCACGGCCACCCCGGCCGTGCCACCACCCACCACGATCGAGCCGTTGCCCCAGGTGATGTTCGACAGCAGCCGCAGGAATTCGGCGCTGTACTGGCGCAGGGCGAGCGGCACCGCGACCGCGGCCCGGACGAAGAAGACCAGGAGGTGGCCGAGCCGGATGACCGGCACTTTGCCGCGGCGGTAGAGCCGAACGAGGGGGACCGAAATCGGTGCGAACGGTTGATAAGCGGAGGCCGTCATGTCACAGCCCCGTCCGCGGTGACAACATGATGTAGAGCTGGCTGATCGCAACGTTGACGATCATCAGCAGCAGAATCGCCTCCACCACAGCGGCGTTCACCGAATTCGCCACGCCGGTCGGCCCGCCCTTGGTGGACAGGCCCTTCTGGCTGGACACGATCGCCACGATGGCGCCGAACACGATGGCCTTGATCAGCGCCAGGATCATGTCGCCGGTCGTGGCGAACGACGCGAACGTCGACACGAAGCTGCCCGGCGCCCCGTTCTGGAAGTACACGTTGAACATGTAGCTCGCGAAGAACCCGGCGAAGCACACGACGCCGGTGAGGGCCACGCCGATCATCACCGCCGCGGCGAAACGGGGCACCACCAGGCGGCGGATCACCGAGACGCCCATCACCTCCATCGCGTCGGTCTCTTCGCGCATCGTTCGCGAACCGAGGTCCGCCGTGATGGCCGAGCCGACCGCCGAGGCCATCAGCACCGCGGCCACCAGCGACGCCCCCTGCCGGATGACCGCCAGCCCGCTGGCCGCCCCGGCCAGCGACGTGGCACCCACCTGGCCGGCCAGCAAGGCGAACTGGATGGACAACGTGACGCTGATCGGCAGGGACACCAGGATCGTCGGCAACACGGCGGTGCCGGCCATGAATGCGCCCTGCCGGACGAACTCGTGCCACTGGAACCGCCCGGTCACCAGGTCGTAGAAGAAATATTGGGCGGTTCGCACACCCAGCACGAACTGTTCACCTACCGTCGTCAGCGAGGCGACCGGGTGGCGTTTGACGTACCAGACGGACCAGTTCCGGATAGCGGTGACGCCATCGAACTCGGTGGTCGTCATAGCGGCGTGACCCGCGGACCGCCTAGCAAACCCATGGCGCAAGTCATCGCGTACCAGCTACCGCTGTCATCGGCCCTCTTCCCGCCCCTAAGTCCTGAGTGCCGAGCGGAGAACGTCGGGCAACGGTTGAACGCTATTCTTATTAAAATAGTGTCAACAAGCCCCAGATCTCCGCAGCTCATTGGTGTGTGCTGCATCACACTAGCCTACTTGATAGGGACTTTCAATAGTGTAGAGTCACTCATCTGAGTTCGTCGGTAAACGGCGCCGTGGGGTTCTAATGTCGGATTGACGAAGGTGATGGCATGCCCTCAGCAAACATATCGTTGCGTGACCGACGCCGTGCTGAACTGCTGTCCCAGATCCAGCAGACCGCCCACCGGCTGTTCGCCGAGCGCGGCTTCGAGGCGGTGACGACCGAGGACATCGCCGCGGCCGCCGGAATCTCCATCAGCACGTATTTCCGGTACGCGCCCACCAAGGAGGGCCTGCTGGTCGATCCCGTCCGGGAGGCCGCCGCAGAGATCGTGGGTTCCTACAGCACCAGGCCGCCCCATGAGTCACCGGTCGAAGCGTTGATTCAGCTGTTCGTCACGCACGCCAAAGATGTCAGCGAGGTCGACGACCTCGATACCTGGCGACTGGCCGTCGCGACCGCGCCCCATCTGTTGAGCAAGTCCGTCTTGGTCAGCGCAACCGATCACGGCAGGCTGATCGAACAGGTTGCCTGCCGGATGGGGGTCGATTCGGCGTCCGACATCCGACCCGCGTTGTTGGTCCACACCAGTTTGGCCACAGTGAAATTCGTCCTCGACGGCTGGTTGACCTCGAACGTCGCCGAAGGCCCGGCGTTCCACGTGCAGCTGGAGGAAGCGCTGCGCCTCACCCTCGCCGGATTCGACTGACGAACTCGCGAGGACGCCGCCGGGGCTAAACCGCCGTGACTTTGCTCGCGGTGGCGTGAAACAATCGCTGGCCGTGAAGACCTTCGAGGATCTGTTCGCCGAGCTGGGCGAGCGCGCCCGCACCCGGCCGGCCGGCAGCGCGACGGTCGCCGCGCTCGACGGCGGCGTGCACGGCCTGGGCAAGAAGATCCTCGAGGAAGCCGGCGAGGTGTGGCTGGCCGCCGAACACGAATCCGACGACGCGCTGGCCGGGGAGATCAGCCAGTTGCTCTACTGGACGCAGGTGTTGATGGTGGCGCGTGGCCTGACCCTCGATGACGTGTATCGGAAGCTATGACCATGCTGCGGCTTGCGGTCCCCAACAAGGGCACGCTCAGCGACCCGGCCTGCGAGATCCTTACGGAGGCCGGTTACCGGCGTCGCACCGATCCCAAAGACCTGACCGTCATCGACCCGGCGAACCAGGTCGAGTTCTTCTTCCTGCGGCCCAAAGACATTGCCATCTACGTGGGTTCGGGGGAGCTGGATTTGGGCATCACCGGCCGGGACCTGGTGGGCGATTCCGACGCACCGGTGCGCGAGCGTCTGGCGCTGGGCTTCGGCTCGTCGAGCTTTCGCTACGCCGCACCCGCCGGGCGCGACTGGAAGATCGCCGACCTGGCCGGCAAACGGATCGCCACCGCCTACCCCAATCTGGTCCGAAAAGACTTGGCGGGGCGCGGTATTGAGGCGACCGTCATCAGGCTCGACGGCGCGGTGGAGATCTCGGTGCAGCTCGGCGTGGCCGACGCCATCGCCGACGTGGTGGGCTCCGGGCGCACCCTGAGCCTGCACAACCTCGTCGCCTTCGGCGACCCGCTGTGCGATTCGGAAGCGGTGCTGATCGAAAGCGACTCGAACAGCAACGCGGGGACGCAGGCGGCGCGCGATCAGCTGGTGGCGCGGGTCCAGGGCGTGGTGTTCGGCCAGCAGTATCTGATGCTCGATTACGACTGCCCCCGTTCGGTGCTGGACAAGGCCACGGCGATCACGCCGGGGCTGGAGTCGCCCACCATCGCGCCCCTGGCCGATCCGGACTGGGTTGCCATCCGCGCGCTGGTGCCGCGTCGGGGTGTCAACGAAATCATGGACGAGCTGTCCGCCATCGGCGCGAAGGCGATCCTGGCATCCGACATCAGGTTTTGCCGGTTCTGATTCGCACGCGGTGTAAGACCCGCGGCTGTGTTAGCGTCCGCCTCGGGGGACTGCCCGGGTTGGCGAATGGGCCGTCCCTGCATCCGTCGCCGGCTGTTCGTCTCCCAGGAGGGTTTCCGTGACACACGCGCTGCTCGTCTTGTTGGCTTTACTGATTGGCGTCGTGGCCGGGCTGCGGTCGCTGACGGCGCCCGCCGTCGTGGCCTGGGCCGCCTACATCGGCTGGATCGACCTGCACGGCACCTGGGCGAGTTGGCTGACCAACATCATTGCGGTGATCATCTTCACCGTCCTGGCGATCGGCGAACTGATCAATGACAAGCTGCCCAAGACGCCGGCGCGCACCGCGGCACCGATCTTCGCGGCCCGGATCGTCACCGGTGGGCTCGCGGGCGCCGCGCTGGGCGCTTGGCCGCACTGGACGTTCACCGCGCTGGGCGCCGGTGTCATCGGTGCGGTGCTCGGTACCCTCGGCGGCTACCAGGCGCGCAAGCGACTGGTGGCGGCGACGGGTGGCAGGGACCTGCCCATCGCGCTGCTCGAGGACGCCGTCGCGATCGTGGGCGGGTTCGCCATCGCGGCGGCGACGGGCCACCTGCTGACCGAATACCTGCTGACGGCGGTTAAGTGACAGCGCATTTCGA
>NZ_LZLL01000499.1:0-2804 GCF_001669335.1 Mycobacterium sp. 1245852.3
GCGCCGGCGTGAGGATCGGCGTGCGGCCGTGCATCGAAAGACGTTCGGTGACAAGCGGAATGCGCGCGCCGCCCCCGACCGTGACCACCGCGGCCAGGTCCGACCAGCTCTTGCGGTAGCGCACCAGCATGTCGTCGAAGGCATAGATGAAGCCGGTCAGCCGATCCTGGATCAGCTCTTCGAGGTCGTCCTGCGTCAGCGTCAGGCTGCAACTGCGCCCGCCGAGCACCGCGACGATGTCGGTGGCCATGTCGGCCGAGAGCCGCTCCTTGGCCGCGCGGCATTGTTCCCTGAGTTCGCCGAGCTGGCCGACACCGGCGGTGCTGGCCGGGTCCAGGCCACTGCCGTGGCCCAGCTCCTCGAAGGCACGCAGCTGCAACTCCTGGTCGATCTCGTCGCCCGACAGCGCGGTGTAACGCAGTGTCGCGCTGACGAGTTCGAAATCCCCCGCGACGTCGACCAAGGTGGCCGACGTGCCGCTGCCGCCGAAGTCGAGCAGCCCCACCACGCCCTCGTCGGGCAGTCCGAGCTCGGACTTGACCGCGGTCAGCGAGGCGATGGCGTCGCTGACCAGCCGCGGCGCCATCCCGCTACGCACAAAGCCCACATGGGTGCGCAGGGCGTCCCGCAGCGCCTGCACCGTCGCCGGTTTCCAGTGCGCGGGCACGGCGATGGAGATCTCCGAGCATGCCGCGTCCGCACCCGCGGCGAGCACCATCGCGTCCAGCGCCTCCACCGTCAGCAGTTCCGGGTCGTGCGTGGAACCGTCGGGTGACACCAGCGCGACGGAATCACCGATGCGCTCGATGAAGCCCTTCATCGGCACGCCGGGCTCGGCGAGGTACGGGTTCTCTTCGGGCGCACCGACTTTCGGAGCACAGTGCGGGTAAAGGGTAACCACGGACCGGCGGGTAACCGGTGGGCTTCCATTACGCGCAGCGACCAGGTTCGTGGTCCCGATCGACAACCCGAGTGGGTCGTACATAGAGCGAAAACCTTCGTCCATAGGGGTCGGTGGCCAGCGTTAACGATAGCGGCGGACACGCGGAAAGCCGATGCTTCGCAATGTCATTGGTATCCGCTCGATGCGCTTGCGTCACCGAAGCGGTACCGAAAACCCCTTGACAAAAAGCTTTGTGCTACAACACCGTCAGCGGCAGCGAACGCCTGGGCTCGAACTGGAACGTCGATCCGCCGCTGACCCTGACCACCGAAACCTCTGGCAGTTCCTCGGCGGCCGTATCGGTTTCGATCAGCTCCGCCGTCCAGTCGGTGGCCGTCCCGCTAACTCGGACCGCCAGGTGCGGTTCCACCGCGGTGGCGATGGCCTGGAGCGGTTGGACGGATTCCGGCGAGCACAACGAGATCCAGGCGGCGTCGTCGTGGGCCGGCGACGGGCGGACGTGCAACCGGTTCGATTCCGTCTCGGCGACAACGTAATCCGCGGGGTTCAGCAGCGGGTGCAGCTCGAGGACCCGCAATACCCCTTCGATCCCGCCAGGAAGCTTCAGCGCCCGGTGGATGCGTTCGGCGGCCATGCCCGCTATGCCGATCAGGCCCCGGGTGCATACGCCGACGGCTTCCTCCTCGCTAGCCGCCCGGGCCCGCACCGCGATCGCGAACGACAGGTACAGCAGGTGCATCTGCAGGCACACCTCGTCGGCCATCCGGACCAGCGCCGAATGGGAGAAGGCGGCGAAGTCGAAGTCGGACAGCAGGGGGCCCGAGTAATCCGCCTGCCCCTCGTCCGAACGATCGATGGCGTCGAGTTCCCATGTGGCGGCGCGGGTTCGGCTGACGATGTCCAGCGCCGGGATGCTCTGCGCCTCGGGGTAGGACTCGTCGATGATGACGGTCCACGCGCAGTGCGGGTGCCGGTCGGCGGGCGTGCGGGGCGGCCGGTGGATCGGGCGCACCTGGGCGCGCGGGTTGGTCGCGATCGCGGTGGCGTCGAACGTCGGATCCTCGATGGTGTGGCACATTCCGAACACGTACTGTTCGCCCATCGGCTCCACGTCGAGCAGGGCGCCGCAGTGGTCGAGCTGGAATTCGCCGTGCCAGCGGTCATGGACCGTGTACCGGAAATCCATGAACTGCGGCGGCGCCCCGATGTCGAGCTGCAGGCCCTTGAAAATCGTGATGACGTCGTCGCCCTCGTAGTTCAGCGCCTTCTGCATCCGGCGGGTGTAGATCGGGCTGGCACCCGCCCACTCCTCGATCGCGATCTGGACCATCTCGTCGCGACCGAACGAGGAGATGCACCAGGCCATCCCGGACCGGTCGATCAGCTGCCCGATCAGCAGCAGTTCGGGGACCAGGGCGACGAGCTCGTCACGGGACAGTTGCGCATATCGCGAGGGGCTGCTCACGCCCCAAAAATAGACTCGACTATGTTATAAAGTCAACAATGCCCATCGTCGCTGGCCAGACGCCCGATCGCCCGGTTGGCCCCACCAGGCGAACCACCGCGCCCCGCAAGCGCGGCGATGACACCCGGGCGAAGATCATCGACGAGACGGTCCGCTGCATCGTGGAGGAGGGCTTCTCGGCGGCCACCGCCAAGCACGTCGCCGAGCGTGCGGGCGTCACCTGGGGCGTCATCCAGTACCACTTCGGGGATCGCAACGGCCTGTTGATGGCCGTGGTCGACGACGGGGTGGCCCGGCTGGTGGACAGCCTGTCGTCGGCCGATGTCAGCGAGCTGCCGCTGCGCAGCCGCATCGAGGTCGTCGTCGACACGGCCTGGAGCTGTTACAGCAGCCCGACGTCGATGGCCGCCTTCGAGATTCTGCGCGAAACCCGCG
>NZ_LZLL01000500.1:0-6626 GCF_001669335.1 Mycobacterium sp. 1245852.3
ACCGCAGCGGATCATCCGGAAAGCACGGCACCCCCAGGCGGATCGACAGGTTCTTCACCATCGCTTCGGGGCCGGCCCAGTCGGTGAGGAAGCGCACGCAGTAGCCGTTGGTGGTCAGGATGTTCATGAACAGATTGGGTGAGCCCTGTTTCTTCGCGTAGTCGCGGTCATGGTGCACCGGCATGAAGTCCCGGGTGGCGATCGCGCCGGCGACGATCATCGTTGTGGTGATCGGGATTTCGAGCGGTGTGACCTCGTCACCGATCGAAATGTCTCGCCATTGCAGAGTGCGGTTGGCGGTGGTCGTCATGCGGGTCCCTCCGAATAGGTTGCGCCGAGGTGGGCCAGCTGCGCTGAAGCCGGACCGAGGGTCAACTCGTTGTGTTTGGCCCACAGGAAATAGCGGTGCAGGGGATAGGTGACGTCGATGCCGATGCCGCCGTGGACGTGCTGGGCGGTGGCGGCCACCCGCGCGCCGGCCTCGGCGGCCCAGAACTTCGCGATGCGCGCCGCGCGGTCGGCAGGCCGCCCGTGCGCGATCAGCCAGGCCGCCTGCCAAGTGGTCCACCGAATGGCCTCGACGTCGATGAAGGCGTCGGCCATGCGCTGTTGCACCGCCTGGAAGCTGCCGATCGGCCGGCCGAATTGTTCTCGGCCCGTGGTGTATTCGGCGGCGATGCGCAACGCCCGCTCGGTGACACCGAGCTGGATCGCGCACAGCGCGACCAGGGCCCGGGTGTGCAGCGACTCGACCAACCCGGCACCGGTGATCACGTCCGCCGCGGAAACGGTTGCGCCGTCCAGGAATACGTCCGCGTGCGGCTCGCGGTTCGTGGTGGGCACCGGGCGGATCTCGACACCGGCCGCGTCGGCGGCCAGCAGGAACAGGCACACGGTGCCGTCGTCGGCGGCGGCCGGGATCAGGATGGTGTCGGCGAGCTGCGCGGCCGGCACCAGCTCCTTGGCGCCGTCGAGGCGCCAATGCTGGCCGTCGCGGCGCGCGGTGGTGCGCGGGCGAGTCGGGTCCGAGCGGCCCGGCTCGACCAATCCCGCTGTTAGCAGGCGGGATCCGGTCACCACGCCCGGAAGAAATCGCTTTTGCTGTTCGTCGTTGCCGTGCCGGGCGATCGGGTCGGCGCCCAGCACCAGCGTGGCGTAGGCGGGCACGGGCGCGACGCTGTAGCCGACCTCGGCCAGCAGCACCCCGAGTTCCACGAAGCCACCGCTTGAAGCGCATGAGCCGCCCACCGACTCGGGTAGGGCGGTGCCCAGCAGGTCGGCGGCGGCCAGCTCTTGCCAGAGCTCGGCGTCGTAGCGGGTGTCGCCGGCTTCCAGTTCGGCCAGCCGGTCGGGCGTGGCACGGCGCTCCAACAGGTCGCGGGCCAGCTTGGCGATTGTCTCCTGCTCTTCGGTGAAGGTGAAGTCCATGACGGGCCTACGCGCTCGGCCGGAACTGGTGCAACACCAGGTCGTTATCAAACGTCTGGTAGTAGACCTCGACGGGCATTCCGGTTGTCACGTCGGCCGGGTCGATCCCGGTCAGGTTGGACACCAGGCGCACCCCTTCGTCGAGTTCCACCAGCGCGACGACGTAGGGGTATTCGAAGAAGGGAAACTTCGGCTCGTGCGGCATGACGTAGCTGTAGACAGTGCCGCGACCCGACGACTCGATCGCCTCCCATTCCAGCGAGCGGCAGTGCGGGCACATCGGCCGCGGCGGATGGCGCAGCTGCCCACAACCGCCGCAGCGCTGGAGCAGGAGCTTGTTGTCCCGCAACCCGTTCCAGAAGAATTCGGTGTCCGGCGTGATTGCCGGCGCCAGGCGGGCCGCCATCAGCTCGCCGGCCTGAATCGCAGCACCCGGAATCGCTGCCGCCCCAGCACCTCACCGTGCTGATCGGTGTAGGTGGTCAGCCAGGTCAGGAAGAATCCGGTGCCCAGCGCCGTTTTCTTCTCGTCGGAGACCGACTCGTAGACCGTCGTCGCGCTGATCACGTCGCCCAGTCGCGGGTAACGCTCGATCTCGAACTCCGAATTGGTCGCCACCGTGCTGGTGTATCCGGCCTCATCGAGGAATGCCGTTGGGTTGCTGGTGATCTCGACGGGGGCCCCGCCACGTTCGCCGATTCCCTCCAGCTTTGGCGACGGCATGGTCCAGGTCTGCAACATCACCGGCGGTGACACGATGCCGCCGAACCGTGACTTCGCGGCGAACTCCGGGTCGATGTAGACAGGGTTCATGTCGGCCATGGCGTACGCCCAGTGCCGGATCATAGGCTGGTTCACCGGGTCGGGGGCCACCGAGGGCTTTCCGGTGCCACCGGTCGGCTGGCCGACGAGGGCCCGCACCTTGGCGCTGACGGTGTCTGAGTCGCTCACTTAGTACTGTCCTCCTGACTATTGCGCGGCCCGCAGGTCGCGTGGTGCCCGCGGCATGCCCAACCCGGCCATGGCGATGATGTCACGCTGAATTTCGTTGGCCCCGCCTCCGAAGGTGTTGATGACGGCCTGACGGTAGGCCGATTCCAGCGCGCCGCGCAGCGGAGCCTCGGCGCCGCGCCGAACTCCGTTGCCGTCGAGCACCTCGAGCAGTTGCCGGGCGACCTGTCCGCTGAGCTCGGTGCCGAACACCTTCGCCGCCGACGCCTCTCCCATGCTCAGCATCCCCTTGGTCATCGCGGCGTTGACCCGGAGGTTGACCATCTTGTACGCGGCGACTTGGGCCTCGACCCGGGCCAGGGCCTGCTGCACCCAGGGCTGGTCGATGACGCGACCGCCGTCGAGTTCGGTGGAAAGCGCCCATTCCAAAGTCTTTTCGAACAGTGGCTCGAGCGCGCCCAGGTTGCCCAGCGACGCGCGTTCGAAGTTCAGCTGGGTGGTGATCAGCTGCCAGCCCTGGTTTTCGGCGCCCACCAGCGCGCTGACCGGCACCCGGACGTCGTCGTAGAACGTGTAGAACGTCGAGATGCCCGGCATGGTGTGCAGCGGTTGCCAGGAGAATCCGGGCGAGGAGGTCGGCACGATAAGGATCGAAATGCCCTTGTGCTTCTTGGCATCGGGATCGGTGCGCACGGCCAGCCAGATGTAGTCGGCGTAGGCGGCGCCGCTGGTGAACATCTTCTGGCCGTTGATCACGTACTCGTCACCGATACGGACCGCCGTCGTGCGCACCGAGGCGAGGTCGCTGCCCGCGCCGGGTTCCGAGTAGCCGATGGCGAACTCCGCCGTGCCTTCCAGGATCGCCGGCAGGAACTGACGCTTCTGCTCGTCGGTGCCGTAGTGCATGAGCGTCGGCCCGACGGTGTTGAGCGTCACCAGCGGGATGGGTGCGCTGACCCGGCGCGCCTCTTCGGAGAAGATGAACTGTTCGATGGCCGAGAACCCTCGTCCGCCATATTCTTTCGGCCAGCCGACGCCTAGGAGATTGGCCGCGGCGAGGGCGCGGATGCACTCGCGTACGGCCGGCCCGCCCTCCATGTGCTCGCTGACCGCGGCGACGCGTTCCGGCGTCATCACCGTTTCCAGGGTCGCGCGGATCTCGGCGCGCAGCTTGCATTGCTCTGGCGTGTATTCGAGGTCCATCGGCTCAGATTCCCATCCGCACCGGCATGCGTTTGACGCCGGGCACCATGGTGGCCCGCATCCTGTGCACGTCGCCCACCAGCTCCATGGTGGGGAAGCGGCGCAGCAGCTCGTCGAACAGCACCGTCGCCTCCAGGCGCGCCAATTGCGCACCGACGCAAGAGTGTTCACCGCAGCCAAAGGCGATGTGCGGGTTCGGGTGACGGGTCACGTCAAACTCCTCGGAGTCGGGGCCGAACACGTCCTCGTCGCGGTTGGCCGACCCGTACAGCATCACCACCACCTCGCCGGCGCGGATCCGCTGGCCGCGGATCTCGACGTCGGCGGTCGCGGTGCGGGCCATGTGCACCACTGGACTGTTCCACCGCAACATCTCCTCGACGGCGAGCGGGATGCGTGCGGGGTCGGAGACCAGCAGGCGGCGCTGATCGGGATGCGCGATCAACGCCAACGTGCCCAGCGCGATGAGGTTGCGGGTGGTTTCGTTGCCGGCCACCAGCAGCAGGAAGGCGAAGTTGAGCAGGTCTTCGTCGGTCAGCCGGTGCTCGTCGATCTCGGCCTCGGCCAGGACCGACAGCAGGTCGTCGCGCGGGTGCACCCGCCGGTCGGCGATCAGCGCCTGGAAATACTCGAAGAGCTGGCCCATGGCCACCAACGAGTCGAGTTCGATCTCGGGGTCGGCCGTCCCGGTGGCCGCGTCCGACCACGCCCGGAACTGCTCCCAGTCGTCCGGCGGGGCGCCGATCAGTTCGGCGATCATGCGGGTGGGCAGTGGCGCCGCGACCTCCTCGGCGAACTCGTGGACCGAGCCGGGTTCGATGCCGTCCAGGATCCCGCGCACGATCTGACGAATCTTTGGCTCCAACACGGCAACCCGCCGCTTGGTGAAGCCGGAGTTGATCAGCTTGCGCAACTGGCGGTGCCGGGGCGGGTCGCTGAAGATCAGGTTGCCCGCCTGTACCGGGTTGGGATTCGCCGGGTCCGGAATGGTGATGCCCTTCGTGGACGAGAACAGCGCCGGATTGCTCGACACGAACCGGATGTCCTCGTACTTCAGCAGCGCCCAGAAGTCGGTGACGTCGTTCCAGCACACCGGCGCGGTGGCGCGCAGCTCCCGATAGGCCGGGTAGGGATCGCCGGCGTAGAAGTCGGGGGAGTGCAGCGGGAAGCTTGGCGAGCGCAGCGGCGGATGAGTCTGCACGGCAAGCCCCTCTCGCAGGACACCCGATCGGACAGATTGAGGCAATCTGTCCTGCGGACTGTGTCTACTCCGTGCCGTCGCATGCTGTCAACACGACACGTAGATATTGCGGTAGCTTGCAATTCGCGCGATTGATGATTGACGAGGGCGACACGGAGGTGTACACCAAGTGATCAGATGACCGGAGGAAGCCATGGCCGATTCGCCCGCTCTAGTCCAGACCTATCAGCTCTACATCGACGGCAACTGGGTCGAGCCGCAGGACGGCCGCTATGACGACCTGTCCCCGTCCACCGAGGCCGTCATCGCCACCGCCCCGGACGCGAGCGTCGCCCAGGTCGGCGATGCGATTGCGGCCGCTCGCTGCGCCTTCGACAGCGGACCCTGGGGCACGATGACCGCCGAGCAGCGCGCCGGGTGCCTGAACCAGTTGGGCGAGGCGCTGACCAAACACGCCGATGACTTCTTTGCGCTGTCCGAGGCGGAGTGGGGCTGCATCGCCAACGAGCGCATAATGCAGATCGACGGCGCCGGCTTCATGTCCATGCACGCCGCGCAGCTCGCCACCCAGCTGGTCGACCAGGAGGTCACCGGCATCAGCGCCGGAACCACCGTGTTGCGGCACGCGCCGCTGGGTGTCGTATCGGTGCTGACGCCGTGGAACTTCCCGCACTGCCTCAACGTCATGAAGCTGAATCATGCTCTGGCGGCGGGCAATACGGTCGTGCTCAAGCCGTCCCCGCTGACACCGCTGGCCGGTCTGGCATTGGCGCGGCTCATCGACGAGCACACCGACATCCCGCCCGGGGTGGTCAACGTGGTCACGCCGTCCGGTGTCGAGGCGGCCAAGCTGCTGACCACCGATCCGCGCATCGACATGGTCAGCTTCACCGGCAGCTCGGCCGTGGGCCGCCAGGTGATGTCCGCCGCCGGGGACACGATGAAGCGGATCCTGTTGGAACTGGGCGGCAAGTCGGCCAGCATCGTCCTCGACGATGCGCAAATCACCGACGACATGCTGCGCCAGATGCTGTTCGAATCCTGTTCGCTGCACGCCGGGCAAGCCTGCATCCTGCACAGCCGGCTGCTGCTTCCCGACTCGCTGCACGACGATGTTGTCGATCGGCTCGCCGCCTTGGCCCGCGAGGTCAAGGTGGGCGACCCCACCGACCCCGAGGTGCAGATGGGTCCGTTGATCAGTGCGGCGCAGCGCGACCGAGTCGAGTCACACGTGGCCGGCGCGCTGAATGACGGAGCGAGGCTGGTGACCGGCGGCGGCCGGCCGGCGGATCTGGACGTCGGCTTCTACTTCGAACCGACCATCCTGTCCGGAGTGGACCCGAATTCGACTATCGCGCAAGAGGAAGTGTTCGGTCCGGTGTTGACCGTGCTGCGCTACCGCGACGACGACGACGCGGTCGCCATCGCGAACAACTCGCAATACGGGCTCTCCGGCGCGGTGTGGGGCGGTGACGTGGACCGTGCCGTCGGGGTGGCGCGCCGCATCCGCACCGGCCAGATCGCCGTAAACGGCGTCAACCCGGGCGGCGCGCCGTTCGGCGGCTTCAAGCTCAGCGGGCTGGGCCGCGAGGGTGGCGGGATCGGCGGACTGCACCAATACATGGAACCGATGGCCATCGGGATCCCCGCGTGACGGGACCCCTTGAGGGGCTGCACGTCGTCGAAATCGCGGGCGAGATCTCGGGTCCCTACGCGGCAAAGCTTCTGGTCGACCTGGGCGCCGAGGTCATCAAGATCGAACCGCCCGCCGGAGACCCGCTGCGGCGCTGGGGGCCGTTCCCCACCGGACTCGCCGACCCGGATCGGTGCGGCCTGTTCGAGT
>NZ_LZLL01000501.1:0-19284 GCF_001669335.1 Mycobacterium sp. 1245852.3
AGACCGTCAATCGCTACCTCGCGCTGGTCGCCACGGGCACCGCCGACGACATCTGGCGCTCTACGCCGACGACGCCACCATCGAGGACCCGATCGGCTCCGACATCCGCCGCGGGCATGATGCCATCCGCGCCTTCTACACGGGGTTTCAGGACGCGAAGAAGGACACCGAACTCGCCGAAATACGGATCGGCGGCAGCGAGGCCGCCTTCTTCTGGCATCTGACGCTCGACGCCGGTGACAGCCGCACCCGGATCTCGCCCATTTCGACGATGTCGTTCGATGGGGACGCCAAGATCACGTCGATGCGCGCGTTCTGGTCACCGGCAGACGTTCGGGTCCTGTAGCCCGCCAATCCTGTTGGCAGCCCGCTCAACTCGGGATACGGCCCAGGATGCCCTGCACGAGGGCGGCGGCGTCGTCGGCGTAGAGCGCCACGATGTCGTCGGCGGTGCCCGTGGCGACCAGCGCGAGGTAGCGATTGACGGTCTCGGTGATGGCTTCTGGCGACGGCATAACTTCGGACGCTACTCCTCGCCGTCGCCGCGGTATGAGTTGCGGTATTCCCGGCAATACTGGCGGGCGTGACTTTCATCGAATGCCTCGCGAGCCGGGAGATCTACCGCAACCCGTGGATGGTGCTGCGCGAGGACGACATCCGGCGCCCGGACGGCAGCGAGGGCATCTACAGCGTCGTCGACAAGCCGGCCTATGCGCTCGTGCTGCCTTACGACGGGTATCGCTTCCGGCTGGTCGAGCAGTTTCGCTATCCCCTCGGCGAGCGGTGTTGGGAATTCCCCCAAGGCACCGCTCCCGAACTGGCCGACGCCGAACCGGCCGAGCTCGCCGAGCGCGAGCTGCGGGAGGAAACCGGCCTGCGCGCAACGTCGTTCGAGGCACTCGGCCAGCTCGACGTCGCACCGGGAATGACCAGTCAGCGGGGCTGGGTGTTTCTGGCCACCGGCATCGCCGAGGGAGAAGTCGAGCGCGAACATGAGGAGCAGGACATGCGCAGCGCGTGGTTCTCGCGCGACGAGGTCGAGCGGATGATCCGCGAAGGAGTCATCGCCGACGCGCAGTCGGTGGCCGCCTACGGGCTGTTCTTGTTGCGAGCGCGGTGAATCCGCGCGACAGCACCGCGATCGTGTCCGCGCCGAGATCGCGCCGCGTCCTCGAATGCCCACCATTGACGCAATGCGGCCGGCGTCTCGGGTAGGTGCGGTGCTCACAGCCATCACCACGTTGGTCGTCGGCGCATCCGGCATGTCTGCGAACGCGATGTCGCCCTCGTGGAACGGCAAATACTCGTTGGTGAGGTACGCGGCCAGTAAATCCGGCACCAGCGTCGCGGCGAAACAAGCCGAGCCGACCTTCAGCGCCGACTACGTCTTTACCACCGCGTGCTCGTCGGGCAGGTGCGTGGCCACCGCTACCAACGGCCCCGCACCGAAGAACCCGACGTTGCCCCAGCCTTCGCACTACGCGTGGGACGGCGCCAAATGGGTCGAGCGCTTTGACTTCCAATGGGATTGCTATATGGGCGAGGGTGTCCCGAAGGTGTGGGCACCGGCGCGGTCGTGGGCCTTCTACGCACCGCAGGCCGACGGATCGCTGCGTGGCACGTGGCACACCGACATCAGCGGCGGGCCCTGCGGTGGGTCCGTCGAAATGCCGGTGGCGGCGTTCGCCGCCGGACCGGCATGACGGAGACGCCGTCGCGACGATGCCTCAGGGATTGATCAGGGGCAGTAGTTCGATTCCGCGGCGCTCACGATGGCCGTGGCGTCCCCGTAGTTGAAGGAACTGTTCAACCCGGAATGAACGTCGGTGGCCAGCTCGTCCGGGGTCTTGCCCGCGGCGCGATCCGAGCAGATGGCGTGGCCCAGCGAGATCAGCGTGCCTTCGCCGCCCGGCTGCCACACCACGCCGATCTTCTTCAGTTGACCCAGGTATCCGTCATCGTCGGCGGCGGCGACCCCGCTACCTACCGTTAACGCGGCAGCAACGACCGCCGGAATACATAACATGCGCAACCCGCAAACAGCCTTCACGCTCGGCTCCTTCTCCTCAGTGAGGGTGATAACGGCCTCATTATGCGGCGTGCGGTGCGGAGTTGCGCGACGAACAGCAAAAGCTGGCAAACCGGCACTGAGCAACTGTGTCCTGCGTCAGCAATCAAGGGTGACTTCCGTGGCAACGGGCCAATCCCGCTGCCGGGTAACGATTGAGCGGATCAGTCCGTCGGGCCCGAGGTCATGGAGGCGATGTAATAGGTTTCGTGCCCGGTCGGGTAGCCGCCGCCGCCGGTCGCGATATGGACGTGGTCATAGTGGTCGGCGGTCTCCGATCCCAGGTCGGCCATCCAGTTGCCGCCGCCGACGCCCGGGTAGATCTTCTGCCGCCAGATCACGTGGTTGATGCCCCATCGTTTCGCGTTCGCCAGGGCGTAGCCGGCGATCTGGTTGCCGAGCTCGATGCCTTCGGGGGAGTGGTAGTTCGGGATCATCACGTCGATGGCCAGCCCGTTGGGATGCCACGGCAACGGGTCCTCGCGGTATCCGTAGATGGTCTTGATCTGGGGGAAGAGGACGGTGATGACGCGGGCGGCCCAGATGGTCTTGACCTGCAACCGTTCTTCGGATCCCACGCTGTGCGGCAGGGCGAGCTGGAATTGCTGGCCGGCGGACGGGGCGGGCGGTGCCAGAGCCGTCAGCGATTCGATCTCGGCCGGACTGGCTGGGCGCGGCCCCCTGGCGGGCGGCGCCGGGGCCGGCGCACTGGTGGTGGGGCTCGGCGCCGCCACGGGCGTCTCGACGCAGCAACGCGTCTTGGTTCCCTGCGCGTGGATCATGGCCGCGGAGACGACGAGCGACGCCGCGACCGCCAGCCAGCGCCCCCGACCCTTGGCGAACACCTTCACGCCCACGACCAGCAGCTTAATGTCGTCTGTGACTCATGGGGCGCGTTTTCACATTGCTTGTTCAGCGCGGGCGAGCGCACCAGAATGACACCATGCCCGGGCGATCATTCGATGACGCGAATGCTTTTCACCGAACGATGCGCCGCTTGGCGTCCACGACGGTGGGTGTGGCGCTTCTTCGCCCGACGGCGCACCACCTCGATCGCCTGGTCGCCAAGGCCACCGGTGGCCGGAGGAGCTTCGCCGAGGTCGCGACCGGCATCCCGGCGGTCATGCTCACCACCACGGGCGCCAAATCCGGTGAGTCGCGCACCGTCGCCGTGTACGGGATCCCGCACCCGGACGGCCTGGCCCTCATTGCGTCCAACTTCGGCGGTACCAGGCATCCGGCCTGGTATCACAATCTGAAGGCCCATCCGCAGGCGACGGTCGCGGTCGGCGGCGACACCTGGCAGGCCACCGCGCGCCTGGCCACGCCACGCGAGCGCGACGAGATCTGGGTCAAGGGCCTCGAGCTGTATCCGGGCTGGCGGAAGTACGAAGTGCGGTCCGGAAATCGGCAGATCGAGGCGTTCGTGCTGACGCGAAGCTGACTGACTCGCACCGTTTCAGCTGGTAGAAAGGGTGCCCCCGGCAGGATTCGAAAATGCCGTATCCCTGGTTGCTCGCATCAGCAACTAGCTGGCAAAATGACGTCTAAGCTGCTGATAAACCGAGAATACGGTGTGAGCATAGATGCGCGCAAGTAGGCACAGATCAGCACGCTAACAACAGACAGATAACAGAGCGAGGCAACCATGGCGGGCACGAAAGGGCGGCGGTCGTGGGGCTGGATCAGAAAATCAGGCCGTACCACCTGGCACGCCTCTTACAAAGGCCCCGACGTCTTGCGCCACCACGCGCCCAAGACCTTCAGCGCCAAGATGGACGCCGAGCACTGGCTCGCCAACGAACGTCGACTCATCGAATTCGGCGTCTGGACGCCGCCGGCCCAGCGTGAAGCCGAAAAGCTTGCCGGATCCATCACCGTGGCCGAGTACGCCGCCACCTGGATCGAGCAGCGCCCGCTGAAGCCGCGGACCAAAATTGGCTACGAGGCGCTTCTCGACAGCCGGATTAAGGGTTCCATCTTGGAGCAGGTGCCTCTGAAAAACCTCACCCCTGATGCCGTCCGGTCGTGGCACGCAGGCATGAGTAACGAGAAGCCGACGGCGCGCGCGCACGCCTACCAACTGCTGCACGCCGTGTGCGCCACCGCCGTCATCGACGGGCTACTGCCCTCCAACCCGTGCAACATCCCGAAGGTGATGACGCCGGCCACGAAAAAGCAGCCTGTCATCCTCACGCCCCCTGAGATTGCCGCCCTGGCCGACGCCATCCCGTTGCCTCGCTTCCGTGCCCTGGTCCTCATCGCGGCGTGGTGTGGTCTGCGGTGGGGAGAGGTATCGGAGCTGCGTCGCAAGGACATCAGCGATGACCACAGCGTGATCACGGTGACCCGGGCCGTCACGCACCGTGACGGCTGCCGGATCGACACCACCAAAAGCGGCAAGGGGCGCGCGGTAGTGGTGCCCCCGCATATCCGCGGTGATCTTGCCGCCCACCTCGAGCAACACGTAGGCGACGGTGCCGAGGCGCTATTGTTCGTGCCTGTCCGCGGCGGATGCCACTTGAACGACAAGGCTTTCCGTGACAGCTATTTCATCCCTGCGCTGACCAAGATCGGCCGTGACGGACAGAAAAAGCCGCGACCGACAATTCACGATCTACGGCACTTCGCGGGGACCACTACGGCTCGAGTTGGCAATCTGGTTGAGACGATGGGCCGGCTGGGTCACTCGACCGTGAAAGCCTCGCTGCTGTATCAACAAATCGTGTCCGGGCGTGACGCTGAAGTGGCCGCGGCGTTGTCGAAACTCGCTGAACACCAAGAAAAGTAGCGCCATGCGACACTTATTGGTTGCGAACCCTGGACCCGCTGACCTTTCGTGCGGCGCGACGTGCGCCAATGGTTGTAGGGTGCCCAAACCTTCTAGAAACACCATGCGACACAGTGTGTCCATGCTGGCCGTCGCCGGTCGCAGCGACCTGCGGAAACGGTTCGACAACTTCTCGCGCTAGACGTTGCGTCAACCGTCATATGGTCAAATTTGAAGCATGACACAGCAATTGGTAACCGTTGCGGAGGCGGCAGAGATCCTCCGCGTGCATCCCTGCACTGTCAGGCGCTATCTCGCTAGCGGCGTCATCAGAGGCGGCCGGCGCGTCGGCCCACGCAACATTCGCATCCCCAAAGAGGAGGTCCTCGCGCTGTACCTGGGCGCATCGCTCGGCGGCGCAGCATGACCGCAGCGGATCTCGACTGGCGCGACTTCAGCACGTTCGGCGACGAACGCGTCGCACCCGCCGAACCCGACCCCGACAACCGGGTCGTATTCCACCCGCAGGTCGGGGACACCGTGAAACCGATGTGGCCGCTGGGCGAGGCAATGTGGGTGGCCGTCGAATCCGTAGACGAACGCGGGCAGCTAAGCGGAACCTTGGCCAACGCGCCGATCGCAATCCCGCTGAACTACGGCGATCGGATCTGGTTCCACACCAGCGACATCGTGCAACAGACGTCTGCACCGGCTGCGGGAGCCGCCTAACGCCTTTGCCTGCAGGCTAATTCACCCACAGCTCCGCGAGGCTACCACCACCATGCCATTGACGGGTCGCGGATCCACCACCCAGGAGCTGACACCGATGACAACCCCCGTATGCGAAGACGGCCGCCCCCAGCCTAGGGCGGCCGCCAACGACACCGATGCGTCTATGGTACACGGCGAAGACCGTTACGCGGCAACCGATAAGTGGCGACGCGATCACGAGCGCAGAGCGGCTCGAGCAGCCGTGGATGACCACTTCTACCAAATGATGCCCCGGGGCGTTCGTGAACGCGCACAACAGATCCGGGCCGCTGCACAAGCAGGTGCCGCATGAGCACGAACGACGAAGACACCAAAACCTGGACAGCTGCCCAACACAACGACTGGCTGTATGCGGTGTTCCGTGACCCAAAGTTGCCGCACCGAGCTTGCGTGCTTGGCGCCGCAACAGCTTTCCAGTTGGGGCGCAAAGGCTACTTTCGCGCGTCGCTGCCGGAGCTGGCAGACGCCGCCGGCATCGGCGAGCGGATAACCCGGCGGGCGATAGCCGAACTGCGGGACACCGGATACTGGCGCGTCACAATGCGGCCCGGGCGGATGAGTTACCAGATAGACCTGCTCCCGCAGGTGCCAGGAGCGTCACTCGAGCCCCTGGAATGGCACGAAACCCTCGCCGAGAACCGGAGATACGCAACCAAGGACCGAGCAGCGGCAGATGGCTACGAGGAGAAGGCAGCTATCCTGCGGGAGCTGTGGCGAGACCCGCACACATCACTGCATGCGAAACGCGTTGGGGCTGCGGCTATCTACAGGCTCGCAGGGCACCGCAGCGCATTCCACGCGCAAACCGACGAACTCTACGCAGTCTCGGGCACGACCAGGAAGGTCGCACGCCCGGCGATCGCGGAGCTGGCCGCCCGACACTACTGGAACGTCGAGCCCATCGCGGACAGCATTGCCAGCGAAAAATACACCCTTCTCTCACCGCCGGAGCGGCGCAGTATCTGGCGGAAAGCCGAACAGAACTACCAAGCCGCTGTCCAGAGGTGGCTTTTGGCCGAGGAATGCCACATTAGGAAATGGTCGGAAGGCTTGCAGAGTTTTTGGGCCGAATTGCTCCAAAGGGAACGGCAGCCGTATATCGACTGGTTCGCAGCGGAGCAGGCTTATATAGCACAGTGCAACGAATGGCTGACGGCGGAGTTTGACTATCAGCACAAATTCCAAACAGCGGTCTTCGACCTGCTGACGTTCGCCGGCGTCAATGAAGCAGAAGCATGGAAGGCTGCAAAACAAAAATGCACGGAGCACCAGAATGGGCTATTTCCCATCGAACTTGTTGGCGAACTTGTTTCGGTCATGGAGGGCATTAAGCGCGCCAGGCTGGAGGAGGCGCAGCCGTGGGGCGGCCCGGGCGGACACCACAGCGTGCAGCGCCTGGAACCAACCGCCGCTGAAGTGTCGGCCGCGAACGACGCTTGGACGGCGGATGCCGCCGCCGTTCAATGGGAGGCGGGAAACCGGGAAACCACAGGTGAGCAATCCGCCGCCGAACGCGATGGGGACACCATGGCCGAAATGGGCCAGGGTGCGGCCGAAATAGGCCAGGGTGCGGCCGAAATAGGCCAGGGTGCGGCCGAAATAGGCCAGGGTGCGGCCCAAATAGGCCACGAAAATCTCACTGACCAGCGAAAACGGTTTCTAAGTCATGAAGGACATAAAGTCCTGAATGACGAAGACGCTGCGCCCTACCGGACGCGCCTTGACGGCGCGCCGTCCGGGCTTGCTTGGACAGATGAACCGCAACCCCAACCAGCCAAGGTTAGGCACCCGCGGCGAGCCGTGGATGGCTGTTCGCTGTGCAACGCCCGCGGCCTGTTCCTCGACGGCTCCCAAGACGACGACGGAACCGAGCTGCTATACGAAATGAGCACAGAGGACGGCCTGTATTCGCGAAACATCGAATGCCAACATTCCCTGGAAGCCAACCTTGCGGAAATTCGACGCATCGAACTCGGCGGTAAATGGGAAGCTACAAAATCCTGCTGGCACCTCATCGATGATTACTTCGGGCACATCTTCGAGGAAGACGTATACGATCCTGTCACTGGTCGGATTATTCTTGCCGATGAGGATGAATATGCCTACAATTAATAGACACAGCGGCGGGGCCGCTATCATCCGAAATCCAAACGCTCTGACGGGAGAAACGCTATGGATTACTACTCGCCTACGGAATGGTTGGAATTCACGCGCATCGACAAATGCTGGGCGCTGGGCGACGGCTGGTGGGCTGTCGCGCTGGTCGACCAGCTCGGACGGGGATCGCTGCGCATGGTTGACGACGCCGAGCTGGAATATCTGCGGTCGGGCCGGCGTGGGATGCGTGAGTTCCCGCAGGTTTCGCAAATCGACCGCGAAGGACCGTTGCGGCTCGGTCTGCAGGTCCGTGTCGACAGGGTTACCGCGAAACGCTGACCGCTTTCCGTGCCGCAGTGGGACGCATCCACCCGGCGTGGTGCCCGCGCGTGATGCGGGTAGCGGTTGGGCAATCCAGACCAGGCGCAGGGGCATCCGGTGAATGCCAATCAGCTTGGGCAACTGATGTCCGCATGGGTGGAGTCTGTGCCAACGATGCCCGACGCCGCCTGCCGCGGCACCACATGGCTTGCGGACCTCGACGTGCGCGCCAGCCGTGAATCGATCGATGCGGCTGTCGAAATGTGCCTTGGCTGCCCGGCGATGGTGGCCTGCGCGGAATGGGTGGATGGGCTGCCCGCGGATCAGAAGCCGGCCGGCGTCACGGCTGCCCGTTTGTTCGACCCGACCGCGTACCAGACGGCCCGGGCGGTGCTGGTGGGTGAGTTGAAACCCGAACCCTCGAAGGAGGCGGCAAAGCCGCGCGCCCCGCGGCGGCCGGCGCGGCAACTACTCGCGGTCGCGGAAGCGGCGGGTGGCGACGGCGTGACGGTCAGGGAAGCGGCTGTGGCGCTGCATAGCTCGGACGTGACATCTCGACAGGTGGAGATTGCCCGTCAGGGCCTCGAGCGTCTGGTTCGCCGCGGCGCACTGGTGCGAGTGGACCGCGACGGTCGGACTCGGTATGCGGCAGCGCAACTCGAGGTCGCGTCGTGAGTGGGCGGCGGGCGCGGCGACGACCGGGTGGCGCACACAACGGGGCGAAGACCCACTGTGTGCGTGGGCACGATCTGACGCGGGCGCGCCTGTACATCGACCGCAGTGGTTATGCACATCGCATCTGCGTCGCCTGTCGGCGGGACTACTACCGTGCCGGGCCGAGATCCGCTGAGCCGGTTCCCTTGGGTTACGACACCGGGGATGGCATCAAAGTTAACCAGCGGGCGGCACAGCCCCGGGAATGCATGGAGGACAACGCATGAGCGAACATCAATACGACTATTCGACGGCGGACGTCATAAAGAATGTTTACGCCCGGGTTGCTGAGATCCAGCCCGCCTTGGTCGCTGACGGTGTGCCGAACCTTGCGTGGGCCGCTGAGAAAACTACTGCGCTGCTTGCTGACCTCGCCGCACACCTGAACACGATCGGCAGCGATGTCGGACGCTACGACGACGGCCGGGCTGTCGTCTCGATCGTGCCATTGGACGACGACGGGCACTTCTTGGCCCATGTGTGGGATCCGCGACCCGATCATCCGACCAATTCTCCTCACGTCGTTTCCGCCGGTATCCCGTTCGCGGGCATGCTAGTTGATCTGGTGGTGAGCGGCAGGGGTGTTATCGATGTGGTGCGGCGCCCCGCCGCCGACGTTTCCTAGTTTCGCGCATTTCGCTCGCTGCGCCGCCTTGCGTTATACTGAAAGAAGCGAGTTTGATTTTCGCTTTTTCGCCGCAACGGCATCACCCGTCCGCAACGGACAAACGCAAAACGAAAGCTTTGTGCCGTGCCGTTGCTACGCATCTCAGAAGTCGCAGACGAACTCCGGGTCTCGCCCCGCATCGTCCAGAAGTGGATCCACGACGGACAACTTCCCGCCCGCCGCTTCGGATCTCGAGTTGTGCGCGTAGACCGCTCCGACCTGGATGCGTTCGGCCGCGCCGCGGTCGACGTCGCATGACCGCCGTGGCATTCGCGCCCCAACCAAGTCGGCCCGCCACGTGCGCCGGCTGCAGGGTGCATGGCAAATTCTGCCCGAAACGCGTTGGCGACCAACCTGTTAGGGGCCAGCGATGAGCGACGGCGTCAAGCTAGCAAGCGGGTTCATCGAGCTCACTGTCAAATCCGCTGGTTCGGCCATGAAGGACATTACGGCTGAGATCACTGGTGTCGGCAAGACAGCGGAGAAGGTCGGCAAACAGGCCGGGCAGGCCCTCAATGACGGAATCACCAAGGGCGCTAAGGATGCTGGAAAAGCGGTGTCCGATGAGATCACCAAGAGCGCGGAGAAGGCCGGTGCGGACGCCGGCAAGAAGGCGGGCGACGCCCTCAACAAAGAGATCAGCAAGGGCGCCAAGGACGCTTCAAAGACGATAGACGATGAGCTGACAAAGTCGACCAAACGGACTGGCGATTCCATCGTCAAGGACTTGGGCGGATCGATCCTCGATGCGGCCCGCCAGGGCGCCAGGGATGCCGGAACCACGCTTGAGGCCGAGTTCGAGAAAGCCGCTGCGAAAGCCGGCCGCGCTATCGGCAACGCCATCGGCGACTCGCCGCTGGGCGGATGGGTGCGCAGCCTGGGCGTCGACGGCGATGAGGTCATCGCCGTCATGGAGGGCATCGGTAAATCCATAACCGGGATTAAGAGCCAGGACATCGGTGGGACGCTGACGGGGATCGCCGACGCACTCAACGGAATTGGGCAAAGCGACGCCGCCAACGTCTTCCAGACGATTGGCACCGTGGCCGGGAACGCGCAGCAGTCGTTCAAGGACATCAAGGGTGACATCGAGGACACTGCAACAGGGCTGGGACTGTTGGCCACCAATTCCCCGAAAGCCGCGAAAGGTCTTGAGGCGATAGGCGCCGCGGCCGGGCCGATCGGTCTTACGGTGACTGCGGCCAAGGAGCTGGACGACGCACTAACGCAGCTCGGTGTTGCAAAATACGCCGAAGTTCCGGGTTCGGCGTTGTGGTTCATGCATCAACTAGGCAACGGTTTCCAAGGCGTCAAAGACCTTTGGAACAATGCGACTCCGTTTGCAGGGCCCGATCCACAAAAAGGCGTGCAGTCTCCCATCACCCCCCACTGGAATGACCAGGCGCCGGGCACAACGGCCATCCCACTGCCCGGCTCGACGCCTGCGGTGGAACCCGGCTACACGGCGGTTCCGGGGTCGTCTAACCCGTTTGACGCCCTCAATCCCGCTAGTGGAGCGAAGGCCGCGCCGAGCGGCTACGCCGGCGACGCCGCGCTGCTGGCACACGTCCCATCAGGGCAGTACTTGCAGACGCAGGCCGCCGACCTCACCAAGGGAGTGGCCGACTGTTCTAGCGCCGTCGAAGACCTGATCAACATGCTGGACGGGGTTTCGACTGCGGGCCGACAAATGGCTACCGGGAACGCCCCGCAGTGGCTGGCCTCGCATGGTTTCGTGCCAACGAACAAACCAGTGCCGGGCGCATTTAACGTTGGCTTCAACGACCACCACATGCAGGCCACGTTGCCGGGTGGTACGCCGTTCAACTGGGGCAGTGATAGCGCGGCCGCTAACCGTGGGGTGGGCGGCACCGGCGCGTTTGATCCGTCATTCACGCAGCATTACTACCGTCCCGTTGGTTTCGATGATGGCGGTGTGCTGCCGCCGGGCATGCAGATCATCAACAACGCCAGCGGCCAGCCGGAAATCGTTCTGACGCAGGACCAAGCCAAGAACGCCATGCAGGGCATGCCGGGCATGGGTGCCGGGCCGAGCGACACTCCGCTGGCGTCTGGGCAATCCCCGGGGGACAACGGCGCGGCAGCCCTAACGGACCTGCTCGGTGGACAATCCGCCGCGCCGGGCGGAAAAGACCTACGCACCCAAGGGTATATCCCCGCGGGCGCGGGCGGTAGCGGCCAGGCTGGCACGTCGCTGTGGTCTGGCGCCATGCAGATGGGCGCCCAGGCGATCAACGGTTTGATCGACCAGGCCGCCTCAGCGGCGGCCACGGCGATCTCCGCTGCGGCCACGGCAGGCAGTTTCGGCGCCGGCGGGCAGGCGGCCGGGCCGGCGTCGTCGTTCCTGATCGGTATCGGCGCCAACATGGCGAAACGTGGTGTGCAGTACGGCTTCCAATTGGCGGGCATCGGCGGTGACGCGCTCGCGGAAATCTTGATGCCATTTGGAGTTCCGAGGTTCTTTCAGCAGGACCCCTCCCAGTTCATGCCGCAACTTCCGAATATGGCCGCTGCGGTCACCACCGGGGAGAAGGCGCAAGGGCAGCAAGAAGGTCTGCAAACGCCGTCGCCGTCTGGCCCTGTGCAGCCCGGGCAGATGCCCGGCCAGCAGGTGGTCGGCGCACCAGCCCCGATCGCCCAGCCTGGCACGGGGAACTTCACGCCAGCGCCAGCGGCCGCGCCAGCGCTGTCTGGTGCGCAGCCGCAGGGTGCGTCGCCGACGCTAGCCCCTACCGCCCCGATGGGGCCGCAGGCACCGAAGTCTGGTCCTATGGCGCAGCCGAATCAGCCTCCCGCTGCGCCGATCCCGCAAAAGCCGCCCGGCCCGCTCGATTTCGTGCCGCTCGACGTGGGATCTTTCGACACCGGCGGCTGGCTGATGCCGAACGCGATCGCCATCAACCAGACTAACCGGCCCGAACCGATCCTGAACCCACAGCAATTCGATGACCTACACGCTATTGCCAGCCAAGGCATGCCCGAACTGGATCCAAAGGCGGCCAACGGATATGCACCGGACTACCGGGTTCAGATCGAGAATGTCACTGTCAGCGACGTGGAAGCCATGCGGCGTGAGATCGACAGCCGGCAACGCCTGCAGATGATGCGCCATGCGGGGCGGCCATGACACTAAAACACCACGGGGCGTACGGGGCGATCTGTTTCGATGATGGCCAGGCTGAGTGGCCGAAACGTCGGTGGAGCTACGAGCGCTGGCTATGGCCTGAGCTATACAATCTGCCCGAGCTTTTCGGCATTGTCACCGTCGTGACGGGTTGGAGTTCCCCGGCCTACGATCCGGCATCTGGCCCGCCGCCCGACACACAGTCACTGATGGGTCACTATCTGCCCTTCCGTGGAGGCGCCAAGTTCAATAACACGGGACAGGCGCTGAGTCTCTCAGTTTTCGCCGGGCCGCTGCCCACCGATAGGGACGGCCAAGGGTCTCTCCGCCCCGCCTGGTCGGGCAGTGCGGTCGCACGCCCTAATTGCTATAACTCCTTTCATCTTTCGGTCTGGTCCGGCGTCAGTGCGGTAGGTCCTCTCTGTGTCGCCAAGGGCGACGATACGAATAATGATGTGTCGGTGTCGGTCCCGCCTGGCGAGGAACTTCCAGGGGCTGTGTGGGGCATGGTCACAACCTTTCGGCCGGACAGGTTGCGGCCAGGCTGGTCGACCTATGGCATTGATCCGACTAATGAGGTCATCGACAGCTCAGAGAGTGGCATAAACCGGATTCGCCACGACACGTTAAGCCTGGGAGTCGAATCTGATCGTCGCGACCCCTATTTCACCGATTGTGACTTCGATTTCGTCTCCGGATACACACAAAACGTCAAGGGCACAACGGAAATCAGCGCGACGCTCCATGAAGTCATGCCCTGGGCAGCCATCGGGCTGGCCCTTTACTAAAGAGAACATCCGGAAGGCCATGAAAGGGGAATTTTGATGTTTGATCGGATAACCGCCACGCACATCGCCGCGAACATTGAAGGCGGGTCACGACTGGCCGAAATGCGTGTCTGGGTGGGGTTGCAGTCTCAATACGATGCGCTCGTGCCGCCAGATCCAAACACAATCTATTTAGTAACCGCATGAGCCTGAAAGTGTGGTCGAGGGAACTGGCAGCGCAGACCGGCGTTAACAGGGTGTACGTAGGTCCCACTCCGGTGCAGAGGATTTACGTTGGAAGCACGAAA
Organism: Mycobacterium sp. 1245852.3; assembly: GCF_001669335.1. Classification (NCBI taxonomy): domain Bacteria; kingdom Bacillati; phylum Actinomycetota; class Actinomycetes; order Mycobacteriales; family Mycobacteriaceae; genus Mycobacterium; species Mycobacterium sp. 1245852.3. The sequence goes on from NZ_LZLL01000501.1 coordinate 13,629, forward strand.
GTTTGGTCGAAGATCGACTTTCACAGCATCGGCGCCGGAGCGGGCGCGAATACTCGCGTGCTTAGCTGGACTGAAGATGTCGCGGCCGGGGACGGGGTGGTCGTGTTCGGGGTGATCTATACCCAGGCCGCGATTGGCCCTGCTGCGTCTGTGGACGGCGGGGCAATGTCGATTCTGCAAAGTCCGGTTCAGTGCTACACGGACGGAACCAACCGCCTTTACTTGTATGCGCTGGGAATTACCAACCCGCACAACGGGAACGGTCTGACCGTCGCCACCGCCCTAACGGGTGGCGCAGCTGTCTTCTATCACCATGCCAATTCGATAGCGGTTTCAAATGTGAGTTCTTTCGGGACTCCGGTCACTGCTACTGGCTCGGCGGGTGCAGCTTCGGTTTCAATCGATGAGCCGTCAAGCGGGCGGATTGTCGCGGCCATGGCACAGAATCAGATTGGCGCTAGCACTTTCACATCATTGACGGGCGGATGGACTAGCCGCTACAACCCGGCGCCAAGCTCTGTGTTCGCGAACGCCCGATCCCTGCTGATCGGTGATTCACCGCCCGGCGATGTCACCCTCGGCGCTACCGCAACAGCCCCTTGGGGCGCCATCGCCATTCCGGTCTTCTAGCAAGGCAATCGAAATACGAGAAACGAAAACCATCACGAGACCACGGAACCTACGCGGTGATCGCGAGCGAAACCCAAAGACTCACAACTAAATACCCTTCAACCATTCACAACCAGAGAGAGTCTCACCATGACAACAAACGACTACTACGCCCGCCTCGAGGCGGACCGCGCCGTTACACGCTCCGGAAGCGTCTCGTGGCGCACACCGCAGCCAGAACCCCAAAGCGGTTACAGCATCCGCGATTTGCCGAGCCAGGAATTCACGCTTCGGCCGCCCAACATGGCGGCGGTCACCCACGCCCCCGACTCCACCTCCTACCAGCGGGCCACAAACGCGCTGGAAAACCTCGCCCGCAGCTACGAGCGGTACCGCGACGACATCAGCCCCGCGGCCGATCCCGCCGGCGGTAAGTACAGCCCCGAGGTGATTCGTGAACACGTCGACGCCATACGGAACACCGCTGCCTACAAGGATGCGGTGCGACAGGTAGAAGCGGTCAACGCCGCAGCTGACCGCGCTTCGCAGGAGGTCGACTACCAGCGTGCGGCGCTGGTGCAACCACTCGACGCGGCTGGGGAGCAACGGAATTCACGCGCGTTGGATCGTGCGAAACGGCAGCTCGACAACGCGCAAGAAGGCGACTATCTATCGGTGGTCGACGAGATCCTTTCTACCGCGAAGCAGGAGCAGGTAGGGATGTTGGTCGAAGAACTGCCATCGCTGCTCAAGTCAAAGGGTGTCGACCCGTCATTCCTCGACGAACGCTTCGCAGCAGTAGCGCCCGCGTACGGTGATGCGAAGCGGGTGCGTGACATTGCGCAGCAGGCGGCCACCGTCGCCAACTACAACCTCCGCATGCTCGACGAGACTGTGGATCGGACGCAGATCAGCGCTGACCGCTTCGGTTACTACGCGATCCCCCTGGCTGGCGCTGACCCTAAGTCGCGCGCCGACTATGAAAGCGGGCTCTGATGAGCACAGCCGACGATCGGCCGCTGCCCGAGTTACGTATCCCGCAGCCCATGAGCAAGCGGCTCGATGGGCGCCTTAGCCCGTGGTGGCCGACGCACTACGGCAAGCGGCAGCGCGGCTACCGCCCATCGGGGAGAGCCAGCTAATGCACCACTGTCAGCAAACTAGAGACCCTATGTATTATCCGGCTGCCTATGCAGATCAAGTGAATAGTTATGCATAACGTAGTCAGCGATCGCGCATTTGCGCATAGGGCGTGCTCAACCGAGCTCAGTGTTTACGCAGGTCAGAAGGGGTACAGGGGAGCCCATGACCCGGGCAAAAGGTTCACCGGCCGGGCGCACGAACGCATCTGTGTACGCTTCCCCGCATATTCATGCATGGTTCGATGCATAAATCTCGCCCGCCCTCGCGAAGCGCCACAGCAAATATTCGCCGCTAGCAAATATCGGAGAGAATCGTGCCGGCAAAACTAAAAGACCCATCCATCCGCGCTCGCCGCAATAAAGCTAGCACCAGGGCAATCCTCAACCCAGACCACGACATCGCGGCGCCGCCGCTGCCCGACGGCATTGAATGGCACCAGCTCACCCGAAAATGGTGGTCTGACCTGTGGAAATCCCCGATGGCGCCCGAATACATGACCGTTGACATCAACGGCCTGTACCGAGTGGCGGTCCTCACCAATGACTTCTGGACCGCCACCACCCCGAAAGAGCGTGCATTGGCGCAGGTCAGGCTCGAAAAAGCGGACAGCGAGTTCGGCACCAATCCGCTGGCTCGCCGCCGGTTGGAGTGGCAGATCGAGGCCACGGAGGACTCGAAACGCCGGGGCCGCCTGCGACGCGCCGCCGAAAAGGTTGATGCAACGCCGGCGCCGAAGGACGATCCACGGTTACGCCTGGTCAGGGGCGCAAAGTGAACTGGGAGGACGGGACCGCTCAGGTGGTCAAGGTGGCCGGTTCCGATGTGTACGTACGTTGTCCGCACTGCGGCGGTGAGCATCGTCATGAGCGGCGTGCGATGGGCAGCCGGGCGGTGTTAGCGGGGTGTCATCGCGGCCCTAGTCGTTGCCGCACGTACGAGATTCCGCGGGACCGGAAGTGCCCGTGGTGAGCCGCTTGTGGCGCCTGCGGTGGCGGTCTGTGCGGCGGCGAGTTGGCGACCTCGAGCGGCGCGTCGCGGCTTTGGAAGCGGGCCAGCCGCGGATTGTTGCCCACCCGGCCAAAGCCCCCCACGTTGCCGCCAAGCGCCCTAAAAGATCCGTGGCGATCAAGTGTCGGCGGCTCTGGTTACCGTTGTGTCATGCTTTCGGGCATGGCGGTTACCTCGATGCTTGACCGTGAGGTCTATGTGTATGCCGAGGTCGATCGGCTGATCGGCCTGCACGGCGGGACTGCTCGGCGCTGGATTAACGGCTACGAGCGATCCGGCAAGGTTTACGACCCCATTTTGCGCGTCAAACCCCGTGATACGGCGTGGGTTACGTGGGGAGAGTTCGTTGAGACACGGATGCTCGCCGAATTCCGCGACATCAAGAATGTTCCGATCCCGCGCTTGCGTGCTGCGATAGATGAGCTGCGCCGCGTCTATGGCACGCAGTATCCGTTGGCCCATATGCGGCCCTATCTGTCCTCGTACGACCGGGAGCTGACGATAAAAGACGGTTCAGAGCTGGAAATCGTCGTCCGCACCGGCCAGCAGTTGATCGGGGATAGCCGGTGGATAGCCAAGCAGTCTGCCTTGGAAAATGACGAGGACGGCGAAGCGATCATCGCTGAACTGCCGGCGGACCCGGACTTTCCTGACATCGTGATCAATCCGATGAGATACAGCGGACAGCCGACGTTCTCCGGTCGCCGAGTGTCTCCGGTGACGATTGCCGGCATGGCGAACAGCGGTGAGCCGCACGAGGTTCTAGCCGCAGAATACGGGCTTAGCCTCAAGCAGGTGGATCAAGCAATCGCCTACACGGAGAGGTATCGGCTGGCGGCGGCGTAAAGGACGCCGGCGATGGTGGCGCTCGATGATGTGAGGTATGTCGTCGACGAGAATCTGCTTAGCCTCGGCAACGGCATGGTTGCACTGCGGAGAGATACCGCGCGATTCAGCCGCGCCCCTGTCGACGTATTGTTACCGCTGGGAATTCCTGACCCGCAATGGATTCCGATCGTCGGCGATCGCGGTTGGATCATCATCACCAACGACAGGCGGCTGCGCACCAGGCCCGGCGAGGCTGAGCTTGCAATCCAGCACAAGCTCAAGGTGATTCACTTACATGGCGATATTGGCAGCAGGCCGGCATGGGCGCAGATGGTGCGGCTGGCTAGCCGTTGGGAGAGTATCGAACGCCATGTGGAGCAGTCACCGGACGGGCCGTGGTGGCTGTCAGTGCGCCGGAACGGTGTCGAGGCGATGCGGTTCGCGCCGGGTAACCCGGGGCGCGCGTAGGCCAAGGCCGAAGCCGGCTAACTGGCCCGAGCAGGGCTTTGGCCAGTGCAGGCGACCGCTGGACGTGAAGCGTAGATCGCATCAAATCTGCTTTGGCTAGCTACGAAGTCGCGGAGGCCGGGCGAGATATAACTCAGGATCCGCAAAGCATCGGAATGGCGAAAGTCCAAGCGGGTCCACCAAATTGGTTCATGATGCGCGATGCGGTTACGCAGCGAATAGAGCATCGAGACTATCGCGTTGAGGTCGCTGAGGTCGTTCGCGCGTGCAGCCTTGGGGGCGTGCGGGAAGGCACTGCGAATCGCAGATCCGATCGCGCTTTCGCGGTCCTTCGAGAAAAGGAAACGCCAGAACCCAAAGCTGAGTTCGGCAATCACGTGGTCAGAAGTGACTGTGTACCTGCGTTTTGCGGACGTATCCGCCCGTTTGAGCGCCTCCTCGATGTCCTCTGAGGCTTTGCCGCCCAGTTCCTTCGACACATCGGGATGCCACAGCCAGTCATCGTCTTGCCGTCCTAACCGTTCGTGGCGGGCAGTCAGGGCTGAGTCAACTGCATGTCGTATTGCGACCTCGACATGCGAAAGCACCTCCCATAGCGCTGCGCCGGCGGCGCAGTTCCACAGGTAGAGGTCCATCGCCTGTTGCTTGTCGCCGTGCGTAGCCGCCAAATACGGGTTCATCCGTGGTGGCGCTAGGTGGTCGAACAAGGTCACGGCTGTTTGGTCACCAGAGACCGGGTCGTTGGCGGCGGCAGCCGGAGAACCCCCAGCTCCGATGGTCGTTGACATGGGTAAACACTCTAGGTAGCCTTACGTCTCGAAGGCCCCGGAATCGACGAGCTTGCTCGTCCCGGGGTTTATTAATTTCCGGGGCCTCCGCTTCGGGGCGTTAGTGGCCGCCGCCTCGCTCGGCGGCGATCTGGATGGCGATGTCACGCCAGCCGTCCGCCTGTTCCCGCAGTTTGGTGATCTGCCGCTGTGCGGCGACGAGGAGTATCACGCATACCGCGCAGGCGATGAGCGCGATGACTGCGAGTTGGACGGCTGGGGTCATGCTGTTCTCCCATGTGGCAATCAGGGGGTTGTTGCGCCGATGGTGGCACGCCGTGGCCGGGTCCGGGGTGCTTATCGGCAGACACGGCAAAAATCGTTGCGGGAGGCTTGAAAAGGGAAACGACCCGCCGTTGTCGGCGGGTCGTCCCTGGCGCGGTTGGTCGGTGCGGCTGCGGTTAAAGGCAGCGGTGAGGACGGCCTATCGCGCGCTTCACCATGGCGATAGCGCGGCATGGTGCACTATCAGCCAGCCCAGGACAGCGCCAGTTAGCGCGACGACCAGGAACATGGACAGCACCGCTACCGCGGTGATCCACGCCTCGCCCCAGCCGACACCAGATCGACACGGCCCCCGGAGCTGCCGTCAACCTGCCTACCGACCATCTCAACGCCTGGTCACAATCCGTGGACGGCCCCCCAATCTGGGCAGTCGATCAGCCTTCATCGGAACCGGATGGTGCCAGGCCGGACGGTGTCGGCTGGGGCGAGGCGTGGATCACCGCGGTAGCGGTGCTGTCCATGTTCCTGGTCGTCGCGCTAACTGGCTC
>NZ_LZLL01000502.1:0-6061 GCF_001669335.1 Mycobacterium sp. 1245852.3
GCCGGTTGTGGGGACTGACGTCTTCGCTGATGACAGACGACCGCACCGGGCTGACCGGCGTCCAGTACACCGCGCCGCTGCGCGAGGACATGCTGCGCGCGCTGAGCCAGTCCGAACCGCCCGACACCCGAAACGGATTGGCTCAGCAACGCCTGGCGGTGGTCGGCAAGACCATCAACGACTTGTTCGGCGCGGTGACGATCGTCAACCCCGGCGGCTCCTACACCCTGGCCACCGAGCACAGCCCGCTGCCGCTGGCGCTGCACAACGGCCTGGCCGTTCCGATCCGCGTGCGGCTGCACGTCGACGCGCCGCCGGGCATGAACGTCACCGACATCGGTCAGATCGAACTGCCCCCCGGTTACCTGCCGCTGCGCATTCCCGTCGAAGTGAACTTCACCCAACGCGTCGCCGTCGACGCCACCCTGCGCACCCCGGACGGTCTGCGGCTGGGCGAGCCGGTCCGGTTGTCGGTCCATTCCAACGCCTACGGCAAGGTCCTGTTCGCCATCACGCTGTCCGCGGCGGCGGTGCTGGTTCTGCTGGCCGGCCGGCGGCTGTGGCACCGCTTCCGTGGCCAACCCGACCGCGCCGACCTGGACCGCCCCGATCCACCCGACGCCCGGCACGCCGCCGCAGGCGAGGCGCGCGACGACCCCGACCACAGGGTGGATCAGGAGCACGTCGAAGAAGAGCACCGAGTATGACCCCCGCCTACCGGCAGGCGCAGCCCCAACACCGCCTGCCCGAGCCAGCCCGGCCTTCCCCGCCTTCCCGGGTGTCGGGCTCACCGCCGACCGGCCCGCTGCCGCCAGTCGCCGCCGAGATCGACCGGCGCCGGCCCGAGCTGTCGGACTCCGCGCTGGTCTCGCGGTCGTGGGCGATGGCGTTCGCCACGTTGATCAGCCGGCTCACCGGCTTCGCCCGCGTGGTGCTGCTGGCCGCGATCCTGGGTGCCGCGCTGTCCAGCGCATTCTCGGTGGCCAATCAGCTACCCAACCTGGTGGCCGCCCTCGTGCTGGAGGCGACCTTCACCGCGATCTTCGTGCCGGTGCTGGCGCGCGCCGAGCAGAGCGACCCCGACGGCGGCGCGGCCTTCGTGCGGCGCCTGGTCACGCTGACGACGGCGCTGCTGATTGTCGCCACCGCACTGTCGGTGCTGGCCGCCCCACTGCTGGTGCGGCTGATGCTGGGCCGCGCGCCGCAGGTCAACGAACCGCTGACCATCGCGTTCGCCTACCTGCTACTGCCCCAGGTCCTCGCCTACGGCCTGACCTCGGTGTTCATGGCGATCCTGAACACCCGCAACGTGTTCGGTCCCACGGCATGGGCACCGGTCGTCAACAACGTCGTCGCACTGATCACCCTGGCGATCTACGTGCTGGTTCCCGGTGAACTGTCCGTCGACCCCGTCCGCATGGGCAACGCCAAGCTGCTGGTGCTCGCCGTGGGCACCACCCTGGGCGTGTTCGCCCAAACCGGGCTGCTGCTGGTGGCACTGCGCCGCCAGCGTGTCGACCTGCGCCCGCTGTGGGGAATCGACCAGCGCCTCAAGCGCTTCGGCACCATGGCCGCCGCGATGGTGCTCTACGTGCTGATCAGCCAGCTCGGCCTGGTCGTGGGCAACCAGATCGCCAGCACCGCGGCGGCGTCGGGTCCCGCGATCTACAACTACACCTGGCTGGTGCTGATGCTGCCGTTCGGCATGATCGGCGTGACGGTGCTGACCGTGGTGATGCCGCGGCTGAGCCGCAACGCCGCCGCCGACGACACCAAGGCCGTGCTCGGCGACCTGTCCCTGGCCACCCGGCTGACGCTGATCACGCTTATCCCAATCGTGGCGTTCATGACCGTCGGCGGTCCCGCAATGGGCAGCGCCCTGTTCGCCTACGGCCACTTCGGGGACGTCGACGCCGGCTACCTGGGTGCCGCGATCACCCTCTCGGCCTTCACGCTGATCCCGTACGGGCTGGTGCTACTGCAGCTGCGGGTCTTCTACGCCCGCGAACAGCCGTGGACGCCGATCGTCATCATCCTCGTCATCACGGCCGTCAAGATCCTGGGCTCGGTGCTGGCGCCGCACGTCACCCACGACCCCAAGCTGGTGGCCGGTTTTCTGGGGCTGGCCAACGGCGCCGGCTTTCTGGCCGGCGCGGTCATCGGCTACGTGCTGCTGCGCCGCGCCCTGCTACCCGCCGGGGGCCACCTGATCGGTGCCGGCGAAGTCCGCACGATCCTGGTGACGCTCACCGCGTCCATGCTGGCCGGATTGATCGCCCACGTGGTCGACCGGCTGCTCGGACTGGATCAGCTCACCGCCCACGGCGGTGCCGGTTCCCTGCTTCGCCTGTTCGTGCTGGGGCTCATCATGCTGCCGATCATCGCCGCAGTCATGCTGCGCGCGCAGGTGCCCGAGGCGCGGGCAGCGCTGGATGCCCTGCGGTACCGCATCACCGGCCGCGGACCACGCCCGCGCAATCCCAGTGCGAAGGATCGATCGTCTCACCGGCGCCCCGTCACGTACCCTGAGCAGAGGAATTCATCCCCGCCTGGGGTAAATGCGGTCCAGGAGCCGATCCGGCGCAGGCCTCCGGAGCGGGCGAACCGAGCCCGGCAAGCGAAAGGACCGGAGGTGACCGACCGCCCGATGGAAAGCGCAGCCCCCAGCGCTGGATCTGGCGCGAGTTCCGGCACGCCACGGCCGCTCGCCGACGACTTCCAGCCGGACATCCCGGCCGAGGAGCCGCCCCGGTCCGCCCCGCGCCCCGCCGAACACGCCAATGGCGATATCCGCGGCGACGCCCGACGCGCACCGACGCCGTTCGAACCGCCGCGCGAGCGTTCGGCGGACACCGCGGGAGACGACGTGCACTTGGTCCCCGGTGCCCGGATCGCCGGCGGGCGGTATCGGCTGCTGGTGTTCCACGGCGGCGCCCCGCCGCTGCAGTTCTGGCAGGCGCTGGATACCGCCCTGGATCGGCAAGTGGCGCTGACGTTCGTCGACCCGGACGGCGCCCTGCCCGACGAGGTCCTCCAGGAGATCCTGTCGCGCACCCTACGGCTCAGCCGCATCGACAAACCCGGCATCGCCCGGGTCCTCGACGTGGTGCACACCGGCTCGGGCGGCCTGGTGGTCTCCGAGTGGATTCGGGGCGGTTCGCTGCAGGAGGTGGCCGACACCGCGCCCTCACCGGTGGGCGCCGTCCGAGCCATGCAGTCGCTGGCCGCCGCCGCCGACGCGGCACACCGCGCCGGTGTCGCGCTGTCGATCGACCACCCCAGCCGGGTGCGAGTCAGCATCGAAGGCGACGTCGTGCTGGCCTACCCCGCGACCATGCCCGAGGCCAACCCGCAAGACGACATCCGCGGCATCGGCGCGGCGCTCTACGCCCTGCTGGTCAATCGGTGGCCGCTGCTGGAGAGCGGGGTGCGCAGCGGACTCGCGGCGGCCGAACGCGACTCGGCCGGCAACCCCGTCGAGCCCATGTCCGTCGACCGCGATATCCCCTTCCAGATCTCCGCCGTCGCCGTCCGAGCGGTCCAAGAGGACGGCGGAATACGTAGCGCCTCAACGCTTTTGAACCTGCTCCAGCAGGCCACCGCGGTCGCCGACCGCACCGAGGTGCTCGGCCCGATCGACGATTCGCCCTCGCCGTCGGCGGCCCTGATCTCACCCGGTCAGGAGCAGGCGACCCTTGCGCGGCGGCGGCGCAACGTGCTCGTCGGGGTCGGCGCCGGCCTCGCCGTCATCGTGGTGGCCCTACTGGTGCTGGCGTCGATCGTGAGCAAGATCTTCGGCAATGTCGGTGGCGGCCTCAACAAGGATGAGCTGGGCCTCAACGGCCCCTCGTCGTCGTCCGCGTCGGCATCGTCGAGCGCCCCGCCCGCCGCCGCGGGCAGCGTCGTCAAACCGACCAAAGCGACGGTCTTCTCCCCCGACGGTGACGCCGACAACGCCGGGACGGCCGGGCAGGCCATCGACGGCGATCCCTCGACGGCCTGGGCGACCGAGGTCTACACCGACGCCGTTCCGTTCCCCAGCTTCAAGCAGGGCGAAGGGCTGATCCTGCAGCTGCCCAACCCCACCGTGGTCGGCCAGGTCACCATCGACACGCCCAGCAACGGGACCAAGGTGGAGATCCGCGCCGCGTCCTCGTCGTCGCCGTCCAGCCTCAACGACACGACCGTGTTGGCCCCGGCCTTCACGCTCAAGCCCGGCCACAACGTGATCCCGGTCCGGGCCGGCTCGCCGACATCGAATGTGCTGGTGTGGATCTCGACGCTGGGATCCACCAGCGGCAAGAGCCAGGCCGGATTTTCGGAGATCACGGTCCAGGCCGCGTCCTAATCCGCGGCGCTTGTCGGCCACTCACATCGACCCTTCCGAGTGAAGTGCCGGGCCATACGCAATTGGTTACTGTCCGGCCGTGGGCTTCGGAAGAAACGCCAAGCGTGAGCGCAGTGACGCCGAGCTGCTGGCAGCCCATGTGGCCGGCGACCGTTACGCATTCGGCGAGTTGTTCGGGCGTCATCAGCGGCACCTGCACCGGCTCGCCCGGCTGACGACTCGCACCCCGGAAGACGCGGAGGACGCGCTGCAGGACGCCATGCTCTCGGCACACCGCGGCGCCGGCGCGTTCCGGCACGACGCCGCCGTCGGCAGCTGGCTGCACCGCATCGTCGTCAACGCGTGTCTGGACCGGCTGCGCCGCACCAAAGCGCATCCGACCGTCCCGCTCGAAGACATCTATCCGGTCGCCGATCGCACGGCTCAGGTCGAGACCACGATGGCCGTGCAGCGCGCGCTGATGCGGCTTCCCGTCGAGCAACGGGCCGCGGTGGTGGCCGTCGACATGCAGGGCTATTCGGTCGCCGACACCGCCCGGCTGCTCGGCGTCGCCGAAGGCACGGTCAAGAGCCGCTGTGCGCGCGGACGGGTGCGGCTCGCCGAACTGCTGGGCTACCTCAACGCCGGCGCACACGCCCTGCCGGACACCGCCACCGGCCAGGGGCTGAACTAGCCGACCGAAGACCGCCGCAGCGGGCCACGCGTGGCCATCGCTGCGTGCATGACGGACACTGGGTCCGATGGATGTGGCGGGCGACGATGCGGCGGATCACCGCAATGCGGGATCGGACCCACCGCTGACCGTCGAACTCCTCGCCGACCTACAAGCCGGAATCCTCGACGACGCGGCCGCCGCCCGCGTCCGCCGGCAAATCCGCGCCGATCCGCACGCCGCCGGCGTGCTGGATGCCCTGAACCAGGTCCGCCGCGACGTCGCCGCCGTCGGCGCCGACCCCGATTCGGCGCCGGACCCTCCCCCTGAGGTGGTCGGCCGGGTTTCCGCGACGTTGCGCTCGGCGGGTCCCGGGTCCGGGGAATCGGCCGCGCCCCCCGCGCACACCGCCCGCCCACGCATCCGCCCTGGCCGCACCACCGCCGCAGCTGCCGGCCTGTGCGCGGTACTCGCCGCGATCGGCTTCGGCACCATCGCGCTCCTACACGCACCCGAACCCGCACCGGACACCCCCGGCGACATCCAGCACATCACGCTGTCGACCCGGCCGATGGAGATCCCGCTTTCGCAAAGCGACATCCTCGGCCTGCTCGACCGCAGCCCCGATTACGGCGCCCTCGGCGACCCGGCGCGGCGCGCCTCTTGCCTCACCGGCCTCGGCTATCCGGCATCCACGCAGGTCCTGGGTGCGCGACCGGTCCAGATCAACGCCCGCCCGGGCATCATTCTGGTGATCCCCGGTGACAGCCCCCACGTTCTGGCGGTGTTTGCGGTCTCCCCGAACTGCAGCGCGGCCGATACCGGGCTACTGGCCAACACCCAGGTCCCCCGGCCCTAGTGTGGTGCCATGGGTGGTGCGACACACCCGGGAACAGCCGTGCTTACGCTGGCGTTTACACAGTTCCAGAGACGATCGCTTGAAAGGTGTTCATGACCGCCGACGCTGTGCATGACGTGATCATCATTGGTTCGGGTCCTGCTGGGTATACCGCGGCGTTGTATGCGGCGCGGGCGCAGTTGGCGCCGGTGGTGTTTGAGGG
>NZ_LZLL01000503.1:0-10296 GCF_001669335.1 Mycobacterium sp. 1245852.3
CAGCCCCAGGCTCGCGAACTGCGGCGTGGGATACCAGGCACCACCGGCACCGGCCGTGCTACCACCGGGACCGGAGATCAGCTGCTGGGCGATCGACGACCAGAAGCTGGTGATGCCGTTCGAGAAATAGGCGAGGCCCGTGGTCTGCTTCAGCAAGGTGCCGTACATGCCGGTGTTCAGGCCCGCGTAGTTGTTGGTCGGCGTGGGCAGCCCGGACTGCAGGAAGCCGTCTATCAGATTCTGCAGCCAGGTGAACGGTCCCGGCTGCGACGCCGTCGTCGTCGAGGCCTGCGTCACCGCCTGCGTGGTGGCCGTCAAGGCTTGCGGCGTCGCCAGCTGCGAGGTCGTCTGGGCGGTGTTGCCCGCCGGCTCGGCGACGGCCTGGGCGACCGCGGCGGCCTGGTTGGAGTCGGCCTCGGGCGTGGTGGTGTTGGGCGGCGACGTCAGCGGGGTCAGCTGCGAGGCCGCCAACGACGAAGCGGCGTAGCCGTACATCGCGGCGGCGTCCTGGGCCCACATCTCCATGTACTGCGCCTCGGTGGCCGCGATCGCCGGGGTGTTCTGCCCGAAGAAGTTCGTCGCGACCAGGGTCGCCAACAGCACCCGGTTGGCGGCGATCACCGGCGGCGGCACCGTCATCGCGAACGCTGCCTCAAACGCGGCGGCCGCCGCCCGGGCCTGGCCCGCCGTCTCCTCGGCCTGCCCGGCCAGGACGCTCAACCAGCTCACGTACGGCGTCACCGCCGACAACATGGACGCCGAGGCCGGCCCCACCCACGGCGCCTGGGTCAGTTCCGAAATCACCGACGTGTACCCGCTCGCGGCACTGCCTAACTCGGCGCCCAGCCCATCCCAGGCGGCGGCCGCGGCCATGAGCGGACCCGACCCCGGACCCGCGTACATGCGACCGGAGTTGATCTCCGGCGGAAATGCCCCGAAGTCCATGGTTACGAAGCACCGGGCTCGAACGACATGTATCCCCTCGCAGGTGATCTCTTGGCGATGACCATCAGAATTTGCTTGCTCGGAAGGCTAAATGGCCGCGCCGCCCCGCGCCGCTCCCGCGATGCCGCCGCAGCTGCGGCCGGCCAGGCGCCGGCGGCGCGCTCCCCCGTGGCGGTGCCATCGGGGCGCCCCCGGGACGCGTCGCGCCGGCACCGTCGTTACCTGCGGGAACACCCCGTCAGGAGGTGCCCTCAGCGGCGCCTGCGGGTGAGTCCGCGGGCGGTGGCGGCGGGGCCGCGCCTACGCGAAAAGCCCAGCGCGGGATAAAAATCCGGCCGCAGATAAAGCCCGCTGGAGATTCGCTGGGGCGTGCCCGGATGCGACGTCCGGGCACGCGGAAACGCGCCCTGCCGCCGGTGCTTGGCGACAGGGCGCGTCCTGGTTTTGCGCCAGAGTTGCTGGGGCCGAAGCTATCCCGCGAAGGGTGGCCGGGCCATGACGGTGGGCCGGAATCCGTACTTGGGACCCGCCACCCCGTGCCCGCCGGCACCGGCGCCGGCCAGCGGCATGCCACCGAGCAGATTGCCCGGCCCGCCGGCGGCCTCGGGAGCCGCGCTGATGCTGCTGACCGGAATCGCATGCCCCAGCGCCGGCGCCGCCGGCGCCCCCGACCAGGCCACCGGCACCGACAACTTGCCACCCACCGAGGCCGCGCTGCCCAACGCCGCCACCGGGTGAGCCGCCGCAGCACCGCCACCCAACATCCCACCCAGACCACCAAGCCCAGGCAACGCCTTGGCCGCCGCCGGAGCCGCCCCACCGATCGCACCGACCGACTTGGCGATCTGCGTAAAGGTGTTGGCCATACCAGTACTGAAGTACGGCAGACCCTCGGTGTTGTAGAAGAGGCTGGCGAAGGGGCTGTAGCCGTTCACGGCCGAGCCCAGGCTGGTCGGCAGGCTGGTCTGCCCGGTCAGCAGGAACCACAGCTCCGACAGCGGATCCGTGGTCGCCTGCGTCGCGGCCTGGGTCGTGGCGTTGGTCGTCGTCTGCGCCGCGGGCTGCGCCAGGGACTGCAGGGCCTTGGTGGTGTTGGTCGCCGTGGAGTTGGCCGTGGCGTTGGTGACCGCCGCGCCCTGGGTGGCCTGACCCGACGGGTTGGCGACCTCCGGCGCCTTCTGGAACTGCGCCACCTTCGTCGCCGAGGCCGACTGGCCCGCATAGCTGTACATCGCGGCCGCGTCCTGCGCCCAGTACTCGCCGTACTGCGCCTCCAGCTGCGCGATCGTGCCCGTGTTCTGCCCCAGCACGTTGGTCTGGATCAACTGCTGAACCAGGGCGCGGTTGCTCGCGATCACGGGCGGGGGCACCACCGAGGAGAACGCCGTCTCAAACGCCGCCGCGGCGGCATTGGCCTGCGTGGCCGCCTCCTCGGCCTGGGCCGCGGTGATGCTCAACCACTCCGCATACGGAGTCGCCGCCTGCACCATCGCCGCCGAGGCGGTCCCCGTCCACTCCTCGCTCGACAGCTGAGTCACCACGTTCTGGTAACTCAACGCGGCCGACTGCAACTCCGCGGCAATCGCATTCCACGCCGACGCCGCGGTGGTAAACGACTCCGAACCCGGACCGGCATAGATCCGCGCCGAATTGATCTCCGGCGGAAGTGCTCCGAAATCCAACATCATCGACTCCTTAACCAGTCGCGGCCGCGTTGGCCGCCTCAGTCACCGCGTAGGACCCGGAGCTGGTGCTCAGGGTGTTGACGAACATTTCGTGGATCGCCGCCGCTTGCGCGCTGACGGCCTGGTACATCTGGGCGTGCGCCGCGAACTGCGCCGCCGTCAGTGCCGACACCTCGTCGGCAGCGGCCGGCACCACCCCCGTCGTCGGGGCCGCGGCGGCGGCGTTCTGGGCGCTCAGCGTTGAGCCGATGGTTTGCAGGTTGCCCGCTGCGGCTGCCAACGCCTCGGGCTGCGTGGTCACGAAGGACATCTAGCTTCCTTCCCCTTCCGTGGGACTCATCTGGGCTGGTGGTTATCCGGCCGAGGGTGGCCGGGTCAGCACGCTGTAGCGGAACCCGTATTTGTTGACGTAGCCGGCGGCCGCGCCGCGCCGCCCGACCGACCCGACCGGCATGCCGCGCAGCAGGCCGTTGGCCGGTGAATTCGCTCCACCGTTCGCCACCGCCTGGATGGGGGTGAACTCCTCGGACACCGCCGCCGGGGTCACCGACGAGGTCAGCGTCGCCCAATGCTGGGGAACCGAGAGCATCCCGACCCGCGCGGCCTGCCCCGTCCCGGCGGAGATCGCGCTCACGTGGCCCACCCCGCCCAGGTTGCCCAGCCCCAGGCTCGCGAACTGCGGCGTGGGATACCAGGCACCACCGGCACCGGCCGTGCTACCACCGGGACCGGAGACCAACTGCTGGGCGAGCTGCGACCAGAAGGCCACGATGCCGTTCGAGAAGTAGGCAAGACCGGTGTTCTGCTTGAGCAGCACGGTGTAAAGCGTGGGATTCAGCCCCAGGTAGTTGTTGTCCGGGGTGGGTAGCCCCGAATTCAGGAGGTCCTGAAGGGTGCTCGACAGCAGTCCCGGATTCGACGTGGCCGCGCTCGTTTGGGTCGCGGCCTGAGTTGTGCTGGCGGACAACGCTTGTGGGGAAGCCAGCTGGGAGGTCGTCTGCGCGGTGTTGCCCGCCGGCTCCGCAACCGCCTTGGCGACCGCGGCGGCCTGGTTGGAGTCGGCCTCGGGCGTGGTGGTGTTGGGCGGCGTCGCGAACGGGGTCAGCACCGACGCGGTCGCCGACGCGGCGGCGTAAGCCATCATGGCCCCGGCGTCTTGCGCCCACATCTCCATGTACTGCGCCTCGGTGGCCGCGATCGCCGGGGTGTTCTGCCCGAAGAAGTTCGTCGCGACCAGGGTCGCCAGCAGCACCCGGTTGGCGGCGATCACCGGCGGCGGCACCGTCATCGCGAACGCCGCCTCGAAGGCCGCCGCGGCGGCCCGGCCCTGCCCCGCCGTCTCCTCGGCCTGCGCGGCCATGGCGGTGAGCCAGCTCACGAACGGGGTGATCGCCGCGACCATCGACATCGACGCCGGTCCCACCCATGGCCCGCTGGTGAGCTCGGTAACCACCGAGTTGTAGCCGCTGGCCGCTACACCCAATTCCGCCGCAATCTCGTCCCAGGCAGCGGCGGCGGCCATCATCGGCCCCGACCCCGGACCCGCATACATGCGACCGGAATTGATTTCGGGCGGTAACGCCGCGAAGTCAAACACCGTGTCCTCCTCAGTCGGCCGGGACCGCAGGCGATCTCGGCTGTCACGTAGGAATCAGTGGTGGCCGTGGTCACGGCTCTGTAGACGACGCCACCGGTTGGCCGCTGCACCCACGGGAGTCACCAACGGAGCCCCTTCGCCCCGCAACCCCATCAGCCGGGCGGGCCGGCGCATGCTGACCAGTGGACCGCGTCCGCAAAGCTGGTCTGCCACCGCGCTTCTCGGATGTCTGGTCAGGAAAGACATGCACCTTCTGCCTCGGCTAATCTCCCGCTATCAGCAACCGAGCGACAGCTCGCGTGTGCCCGAACTGCCGCCCGGCACTGAGATTAGTTCGTTATGAAGCAAACACCGACACGCAAAGGCACCTGTTCATCAATGGCCAGCCACTGTTCATTCCCGGTCGGCGGGAGTTCATACACGGCAATGGATTGTTCACTCGCCGTTTGCTTAACGCCCACGGCGGCACCGCCCGGTCTTCTCGGGCGGTCGAGGCGTCAGTCCTCTTCGAGGATCAGCGCCATCTCGGGGCACGATGCGACGCCGTCGCGTGTCGATTGCTCGTCCTCGGGCCTGACTTCGTGCTCCTCGAGGATCGAATAGCCGGACTCGTCGATCGGGAACAGGTCTGGGTCGACGGCGTAGCACTGGGCGTGGCCAACACATTTCGACTGGTCCAGACGAACCCTCACGAGGCTTCCTCCCTAGCCGGCACGGCGCGGCCGTAAACGTCTTCGCAAGCAGGCGAGCTCGCACTTCACGGTGCGGTCCCCAGATTAGTCGGTCGGTACAGTGTCGGAGGTGTTCGCCGATCGCTTTCGCGCCCAAACCCGGTTCAGCCCGGGCGGGCGGATCCGTGTTCCGTTGCCCCGCATGCGATATTGACGAACCGATGCAATATTGATGTGCCGCCAGGTGTTGGTATCGACGAATTCCGACATTGACGCACTCGCGTCGGAGCTATTTCACCCAAGACAGACAACCGGAGATCGAAGCGCATGAGCGAGGGCCAGCAAGGGTCGTTCTACCTGCCCCGCCTTGATTTCGCCACGTTGCCGATGACCGAGGACCGGGGTCTGGGTTGGAAGACGCTGCGCGACGCCGGACCCGTCGTGTTCATGAACGGCCACTACTACATCACCCGCCGCGAGGATGTGCTGGCCGCCCTGCGCAACACCAAGGTGTTTTCGTCGACGATCCTGCAGCCGCCCGGCCACCCCTTGCCGGTGCTGCCGTTGGCTTACGATCCGCCGCAACACACCCGCTACCGCCAGATCCTGCAGCCGTACTTCAGCCCGCACGCGTTGGGCAAATCACGCCCGGTGCTGCAGCGCCACGCCAGCGAGATGATCGCGGCGCTGGCCGGGCGGGGCGAGTGCGAGGCGATGGCAGACTTCGCCAACCTCTACCCGTTTCAGGTGTTCCTGGACCTCTACGGCCTGCCGGTCGAGGATCGTGACCGGCTCATCGATTGGAAGGACGCCGTCGTCAGCGACAAGCCCTTCGTCACTCAGAGCGACATAGAGAAATCCGAGCAGTTGCTGGCGTACCTGGCCGACGTCATCGCGCAGCGCCGGCAAAACCCGCAGTCGGACATGTTGTCGCAGGTGATCACCGGCAAGGGCAACTTCACCGACCTCGAACTGCTCGGCATGACCCATCTGCTGATCCTGGCCGGTCTGGACACCGTGACCGCGGCGATCGGGTTCTCGCTGTTCGAATTGGCCCGCAGACCGCAGCTGCGCAAGGAGCTGCGCGACAACCCCAAGCAGATCCGGGTCTTCATCGAGGAGATCGTCCGCCTCGAGCCGTCGGCGCCGGTGGCACCGCGGGTCACCACCCAGTTCGTCGAGGTCGGCGGCATGACGCTGCCGCCGGGCACGTCGGTGCGGCTGTGTATGGCCGCGGTCAATCGCGACGACAGCGACGCGATGTCCACCAACGAGCTCAACATGGACGGAAAAGTCCACCGCCACTGGGGCTTTGGCGGCGGACCGCATCGCTGCCTGGGCTCTCACCTGGCGCGCATCGAGCTGACGGTGATCGTCGCGGAATGGCTCACCCAGATTCCGGATTTCGAGCTGCCCGAGGGCTACTCCCCCGTCATCAATTACCCGTCGAAGAGCTTCGCGCTCAAGGAATTGCCGCTGCGCTGGGGCTGACTCCCGGTGTGACCGGTCAGCCCCGGCGCAGCGGCCGGTACCTACTCGGGCCCTACTTGCGCAGCTCGGTCGCGGCGACCTGGACGAACACACCGGTGTCCTCGGCCATCAGCAGGCCTCGACCACGGGGCAGCGGGCCACCCTTCATCTTGCCGCGGATGAATCCCTCGTCCGGGTCGGCGTCCATCACCAGCAGCGGGGCGTTGGCCTGGGCCAGGGCCCGCAACATCGGGTCGCTGCCGGCCGACGACCAACCACCGAACGTGCGCGTGACGATCACGTGCAGGCCGACGTCGGCGGCCCGGGTCACCCAGGGGGCGGCCTTGTGCAGCGGCGAATCGAAGCCCGCGGGCAGCTGCTGGATGTCGTCGACGATCAAGAAGATCTCCGGTCCGCTCCACCAGTTGCGCGACAGCAACTCTTCGGCCGACAACCCCGGCGGCGGCTCGCGGCCGGCCAGGACCGCGGCCAGTTCACCCATCATCGCCTGCACGCCATCGAGGTTGTAGGCGAATTTCTCCACGTAGTCGGCGCCGAGCGTGGTCAGCAGCTGACGGCGCGGGTCGACCAGCCACACCTGGGCCGAAGGCTGGCCCGCCGGCGGCGGCGGGGCGCTGGTCGCTCCCGGCGCGTACAGCCGCCCGATCTCGGACATGATGGTGGCCAGCGTCGTGGTGCGCCCACACTCGCGCCGGCCGGTCACCATCAGGTGCGCGTTCTCGGCGAAGTTGAGATACACCGGCGACAGGTCCAATTCCGAGATGGCCCAAGCGATTCCGCCCGCACCGACGCCCTGACGGGTGTCGTGTGCGGCCAGCTCCCGAAGCTGTTCCACGCCGAAGGTGGCCGGCAGTCGGCGCACCGGCGGCGCCTGGCCGCTGGCGATCCGGCTGACGGCTTCGACGATGCTGTCGGACTCGAACCGATTGTCCGGCGTGCTGGCCAGCGCCGGCCGCGCCACCAGGGTGTGCAGACCGGACTGCGGGTCGGCGTCGAGGCGCACGTAGTTGACCGCGACCATGCCGCGACCGGGCTTGACCGGAACGTCCTTGGCGAACCGCGAACGCACCAGCTTGGCGTCTTCCACGGCGGCCAGCCGCAGCTCGACCCGGGACCCGAAACCGCTGCGCACCGGCGGCCGCAGCTCCGATTCGCGGTCGGCGGTGACCACCACGTGCACCCCGAACGAGGGGCCCTGGTTGATGATCACGTTGACCTGCTCGATCAGCACCTCGTTTTCCTCGGCCAGCGCCCGGTAGTTGTCGACCACCAGGTAGACGTCGCCGAACCCGTCGTTGGGGACCGGGCCGGGCTCGTTGCCGAACTTGCGCCGCCGGAACACCTCCATCGAGGCGATCCCGTACTCGAGGAAGCTGCGCTTGCGCTCCCGCACCAGGGCCAGCAGTTCGGCCACCGTGCGGCGAACGCCGTACGGGTCGGTCGGGCCGGCCACCTCACCGACGTGCGGCAGGCGGGCGACCGTGGTCAGCGCGGTGCTGCTGTAGGCCAGGCAGTAGAACTGGATCTGCTCGGGCGTGTGGGTCAGCGCCGCCGAGCAGATCAGCGTCTGCAACGCCGTCGTCTTGCCCGAACCACCGGCGCCCAGGATCAGCACGTTGGCGCCGGGGCCCGACGTGTCGACCGTCCACGGCGGCTGGTCGTGCTTGAAGGGGCGGTCGATGATCCCGATCGGGAACACCAGGTCCTGAGCGGTGCCGTAGTCCTGCTGCCAAGGGCGGCCGAGGAACCGGTTCACCAGTTCGTCGATGGCGACGGGCTGGTTCAGCGGCGGCTGCCACAGCCGGTAGGGCTGGAAGTCGATCTTGCGCAGCTGGTCGATGATGACGGTACCGACCTTGGGCGTCCTGATCCCTTCGGCGTCGTCGTCATCGCCGCCCTCGACTTCGACCGGCAAGCCGTCGGCGGGGATGGCGGGCGCGATGACCTCGGGTCCCCCGACGCTGACTTCCAGCGGGGTGAACGAGTTGGTGAACAGCTGCGGACGGACGTAGTCGATGCTGTGCACCAGCGCCGGCGCCTCTTCTCCGTCGTCGGTCAGCCCGCGCGGGAAGTAGTCCCGCCACAGGAATTCGGCCTGGAACCGGGTGATGTCCTCCAGGCTGCGGCGGAAGTAGCCCAGACCGGCCTGGGCGGGCAGGTTGACCGCGTTCGGCACGCCGGCGGCCTGCGCCGCACCGGCGGTACGCGCCTTCAGCACCAACCGGTAACCCATGTTCTCCATGAGCTTTTCGGCACGGCTCTCGATGGTCTGCGACGCCATCATCAGGTGGATCCAGTACGCGCGGCCCTGCCGGCCGATCGAGTCGAGGACGTCGACCGCCGTCGGCATGATGCGGAACCATTCGTAGAACTCGTCGATGACGACCACGAGCATCGGCAGCGGGGCCATGTCCTGGCCACGCGCCCGCATCCGGCTGCGCACCGAGTTGTATTCCTTGGCGTCGTCGACGCCGGCGCTGTCGCAGATCGCCTTGCGGCGGGCGATCTCACCCCACAGTGCGTCCAGGAAGCGCTCCATCAGCGCCTGGTCTTCTTCCAGGTCGGTGATGATCCGGGACACGTGCGGCACGCCGGCGAACGGCTTGACCGCCGACCCACCCTTGAGGTCGGCCAGCACGAACTGCAGCTCCTCCGGCGGGTGGCTGAGCATCAGCGACTCGATCACGGTACGCACCAGGGTGGATTTACCCGAACCGGTCGTACCGGACATGACACCGTGGGGGCCGTCGCCACCTTCGTCCAGCGATTTCATGTCTAGGAACAGCAGCTCGCCGTTGTCGGAGCGAACACCGAACGGCGCCCGCAACCGCGACCGGCCCATCGTGTCGTTGCGGCTGCCCCACAGCGCCTCGAAGTCGATGCGGCCGGGATCGTCGATTCCGTAGTAGGACAGGATGTCTCGGGCGCCGATGTGCGCCACCCGCTGGCCGATCTCCTCGTACGCCTCGGCGAGCCGCCAGCGCGCCAGCTTTTGCGCGAACTCCTCGGCCTCGGCGGTGCTGATGTGGTCGGTGAGCGCGAAGAACCAGGGCTTCTCGTCGATCACCATCCAGGTGTCGCGGTCGCGGGGCAGGGTCTCGATCACACCCTTCTCGTCGAAGCGCAGGGTGCGCTCCGGGACCGCACTCCACATCGCCGAGCCGGTGAGGTCGAAGAACGTCACCCCGTCGACACCTTCGCCGCTGATCACGTACTCCCATTGCGGGTCAACGGCATCGGCGATGATCACGGTGTGCGGCGTCGGGGTCTGGGCAGACGAGCTGGCGTGCCGGGGCGTGAAAGAACCACGGCCGGCGAACAATTCGGCCTGCTCGGCGGCGAACTCGCGCACCGAGCTGTACACCATCCGGGCGTTGCCCGCGGCGTCCTGGCGGCGCGGGTCACCGAAGTGCGGCAGCCATTTCACCCAGTCCCATTCGTCCACGTTGGAACTGACCACGATCATCCGCATGTGGTCGGGCCCGTGCGAGAAGGCCAGCTGGCAGATGATCGCCCGCATCAGCCCCGCCACCTGCTCGCGGTCTCCGACCAGCGAGTACCAGGGCTCGACGAGCACCGAGATCATCTTGGGCAGGTTGTAGACGACGCTTTGATAGCGACCGAATTCCTGCAGCGCCTTGCCGGTCACCGGCTCCAGCTCGATGTCGGTGGGCATGTTCTGGGGCTCACCCCAGGTCACCTCGGGGCGGGTCATGCCGACGCCGACGCGGACCACGCCGAAGTTCAGGTCCTTGCCGTCGGGCTTGCGTTCCCACATCCGCGACGACCCGACCGCGGCGGCCAGCGTGGTGGGCGCCGGGTGGAACCACCGGTAGTTGGCGTCCATGCTGTCGGCCGACTCGTGGGCGGTCTCGCGCAGCATGTCCAGCATCAGCATGAACTGGGC
>NZ_LZLL01000504.1:0-18678 GCF_001669335.1 Mycobacterium sp. 1245852.3
CGGTTTCAGGCGGCGCTTGGGTTGCCGGACGCCCTTGCCCGCCAAGTCCTTACGGGGACCACGCGTCGGGCGCGCCGACTGCGACCGGCGGGCCCGCGGGGATTCACCGCGGCTCACCTGGGGGCACCTGGCGCCGCGCCGGCCGCGGGCCCGGGCAGGCCGTTGACCGGGGCGGCGGGGACCGCCGGTTGAGCCGGCGCGGCCGGGCGGCCCAACTGCACCGGGATCGGAATCTCGGCGGGCAACGGTGCGGGCATCTGGCCGGGAGCCGGAATCGGCAACCCGCCCAGGGGAATCGACACCTCGGGGGGCGCCGGAGCGGTCGCCGGTCCGGCCGGCATGGGCAGTCCCGGCGTCGGCATCGCCGGCAGCATGCCGGGCAGTGCGCCGGTGGCCGGGGCAGCGGGCATGCCGGGCAATGCACCCGTCGCCGGTCCGCCTGGCATGCCGGGCAGCGTACCCGTGGGGGGCACACCGGGCGCGGCAGGCGCGCCGGGCACCGGGGGCGCCGCCGGCGGCAGGTGCTGACCGCCCACCGTCGACGCGCCGTCGGGCGCGCGCAGTAGCGCTTCGGGCCCGGACCTGGCCGGGACGGGGCCGCCGGGGGCCGGTTCCATCCGGATCGAGACCTCCGGAGGAGCGGCCGGCGGCTTCGGGGGCTGGGGCGCCTCGTCGGGCAGCTTGGCGTTCAGCGGCGGCGGCGGAACGCCGTCGGCCGGCTTCGGCGTGCCGACCACCACCCAGTTCCCGGACGGATCCTGCACCAGGTGCGCGGTGTCCCGGCTCGGGATCATGCCTTGCTTGCGGGCCGCCTCCGCCAGCGCCGGGGCGGCCTCCGCCTCGCGCACGTCGCGCTCCAGCGCCTCCTTCTGCTGCTGCAGCAACCGGGTGCGCTCCCGGGCGTGACTCAACTTGTACGAGCGTTCCGCGGAGTCGGTGGACAGCCACAGCGTGAGCCCCAGCCCGATGCCCAGCGCACCGATGATCAGCACGACGAACGGGACCTTGCTGGCCAGGGTGCGCGGCCGCAGGTCGATCGAGGCCAGCCGGGCGGCCAACCGCTCGGTCAGGCGAGGCCGAACAACCTTGGGGGCCTTGGCCTTGCGCGCCTTGGCCCGCGCCTTGGCCTGGCTGGTGCTTTTGGGCCGGGCCGGCCGCTCCACCGGCCGGGCGATGGGGCTGGTCTGCGGTGCTGACTTGGGCGCGCGGGCCTCACGGGCCGGCGCCGAGGTGCGGCCGCTTCGGGCGCGCCGCGCCGATCCGGACTCGGCCGCGCGGGTCCGCCGGGCAGCGCCGTCGCGCCCGCCCCGGCGATCGCTGCCGCCGCGCCGCTTCGACGTCTCGCGCTCTGCTCTCATGCGTCGCCTCTCCCGCTAGCCTGCTGTGACTGCATTCGTTGCAGCGCCCGCAATCGCACTGCGGCACTGCGTGGATTGCGTTCGATCTCGGTGGCGTCGGCCCGATCGGCGCCGTGCGTCAGGGACTGGAATCGCGGCTCGTGGCCGGGGAGTTCGACCGGCAGGTCCACCGGGGTGCGGGACGCGACCGCCTGGGCGAAGAGCCGCTTGACGATCCGGTCCTCCAGCGATTGGTAGGCCATCACCACGATGCGCCCGCCCACGTCGAGGGCGTCCAGGGCGGCCGGTAGCGCGTTGCGCAGCGTGTCCAGTTCGTCGTTGACCGCGACCCGCAGCGCCTGAAAGGTGCGCTTGGCCGGGTGTCCGCCGGTGCGCCGGGCCGCGGCCGGAATCGCTTCGTAGAGCAGGGCCACCAGGTCCGCGGTCGACCTGAACGGCTCGCGGGCCCGGCGGCGCACGATGTGCGCGGCGATGCGGCGCGCGAACCGCTCCTCGCCGTAGCGGTGCAAGATCCTCGCCAGCTCCGCCTCGTCATAGGTGTTGACGATGTCGGCCGCGGTCAGCGGCGACGAGGGGTCCATCCGCATGTCCAGCGGCGCGTCCTGGGCATAGGCGAAGCCGCGCTCGGTGCGATCGAGCTGCATGGACGACACCCCGAGGTCGAACAGCATCCCGTCCACGGATTCGATTGCCGCATAACCGGATTCATCCAGCGCCGTGGCGACGTCGTCGTAGCGGGTGTGCACCAGCGTGAGGCGGTCGGCGAAGCGCGCCAGCCGCGCCCGGGCGATGTCCAGCGCGCTGGGATCGCGATCGAGCCCGATCAGCCGCAGGCCCGGCAGGTCGGTGAGGAACCGCTCCGCATGCCCGCCCGCGCCGAGGGTGGCATCGACCAGCGTCGCCCCCGACCCGTCGGGGTGGTGGCGGGTCAGCGCGGGCGTGAGCAGTTCGACGCAGCGTTCCAGCAGGACGGGGACATGCCCGTAATCGTCGGGACTCGAATTGTCAGCCACCGCAACGCCTCCACGAATCTGCCGGCATCCGTCGGCCGCCCGCACCCCCGACGGGCGGGTCCTCGCTCCGCGTCGGGTCTGTGCCGCCCGGACGGGCCTTGGCAGGTGCTCGGGAAGAGGGGCGGCCCCTGCACCGAGGTCTCTGACCGAAGTCGCGAACCTGGCGTTGGGGAAGTACGCCAGGGTCGGTTCGGGCAGAGGCCACGGTGCACGGGCATGCGCCTCAGATGATGTCGCCGAGTGCTTCATCGCTGGCCGCGGAGAAGTTCTCTTCGTGGGTCTGCTGGTAGTCCTGCCATGCCTGCGCATCCCAGATCTCGAGGTTGTCGATCGCGCCGATCACCACGCAGTCCTTGGAAAGGTTGGCGTAGCGCCGGTGGTCGGCCGATAACGTGATCCGGCCCTGCGCATCGGGATGCTGTTCGTCGGTGCCGGCGGCGAGATTCCGGAGAAACGCCCGGGCGTCGGGGTTGCTCCGCGACGCCTTGCTCGCGCGGCGGGCCAGTTGCTCGAATTCCGCCCGCGGGTAGACGGCGAGGCTGTGGTCCTGGCTCTTGGTGACCATCAACCCCCCTGCCAGTGCGTCGCGGAACTTGGCGGGCAGCGTGAGCCGCCCCTTGTCGTCGAGTTTGGGCGTGTAGGTGCCGAGAAACACCAGCTCACCTCCCCTATGGGGTCACCCAAACACTGCAGCCACCATACCCCACAATCCCCCACTACGCCCCATTCTTAGGGTGTCGCCGCGGCGTTTTCAGGGTTATCCGTCGTCAGGACGCCGTCAAAGCCGCGCAAAGGGTGTGTCGCGCCCCGCCCGGGGTGGCTGTCGCGCTCTGGATCGCGGCCCGATTACCAGGCGAAATACCGTCGGTGGGGCGTTGTGGGGGACTTTAGTGGGGCGTGGTGGGGCATCGATACCGAGACGCGCTGCGGTTAGGCCTCGATCGAGCAGCAAAACGGCATCGACGGTTGCGCGGAGGCCGGATGCCCGGCCGATGGCGCCCGGCCCCGGAAAACGAATCGGGGCAGCCGATGGCTACCCCGAGTGTGTGTGGATGCGGTTAGTCGTCGAAACGACGGCGGAACCGGTCCTCCATGCGGCTGGTGAACGAGCCCCCGCTCTTATTGCGGCGTTGACGCAGCGACGTGGCCGCCGGGCCGGAATGGTCGGGCCTGCCAGACAACCGGGGGCCGGTGATCGCGAAGATCACTCCGCCGAACATGACGATGAACCCGAAGACGCTGAGGATCGGGAAGTTTCCGATCATCGTCGCCTTGAACGCCACCCCGGAGACCAGCATCGCGAGACCGATGACGAACAGCGCCACGCCCTGCAACCGCCGGCGGGCGGTCGGTGCGCGAAAACCTCCACCGCGAACACTCGACGCGAATTTGGGGTCCTCGGCGTAGAGAGCGCTCTCGATCTGATCGAGCATCCGCTGCTCATGATCGGAGAGTGGCATTCGTCCCTCCTTGCCGACTGTTAGGCACGTGACTATCGGTAGCACGCGGATGCCCGTTGCGGGGGCAACTAATTGAAATGATACGAGGTCAATCTGCCCCATACCACTGGTTCGGCGCCGATTCTATCCCGGCCGCCCGCGGACGCCCCCGCAGACCGGAACTGCCGTGCGCTACAACCGGCTTCCCGAACCGCGGCCGTTCGTCGGTCCGGTGTCACGACCACTCGTCGGGCCGTCGCACGCGGGTCCGATAATGGGCGATAGCGGCCCGGCCCGCCGCGACCACATGCCGCCGACGCACCGCAGCGCCCCGCGCGCCGATGAGGAACCGATGAGGAGGAGACCGCGAGTTGGCGATATTTCTCATCGATCTGCTGCCCCACGACATGGAGCGTCGCCTCGGTGACGCCCTGGCGGTGTACGTCGATGCGATGCGCTACCCACGCGGCACCGAGAACCAGCGCGCCGCGATGTGGCTGGAACACATCCGGCGGCGGGGCTGGCAGGGGGCCGGCGTCGTCGAAACCGAGGAGGCCGAAGGCGCAGGCGGGCAACCGCCCTCGGCCGAGGCCCTGGCCAGTGCCCCGTTGCTCGGGGTGGCCTACGGCTATCCCGGCGCGCCCGGGCAATGGTGGCAACAGCAGGTGGTGCTGGGCATGCAGCGCGGCGGCTCACCGCCGCAGGAGATCTCGCGGCTGATGAACAGCTACTTCGAGCTGACCGAGCTGCACATCCACCCCCGCGCCCAGGGCCGCGGGCTGGGCGAGGCGCTGGCCCGACGGCTGCTCGCCGGTCGCGCCGAACAGAATGTGCTGCTTTCCACGCCGGAAACCAATGGTGAGCCCAACCGCGCCTGGCGGTTGTATCGGCGCCTGGGCTTCACCGACGTCATTCGCGGCTACCACTTCGCCGGCGACCCGCGGGCTTTTGCGATCCTGGGCCGCAAGCTACCGCTATAGCCGGAGCCGGCCCGCGACCCGGCCCAGGTCGGAAGACGCCACCTCATTCGGGTGGCACATCGGATCTGGCACGATGACCTGGTGCGAGCCAGCTCTCCCCCGCCCCGCAGCCGAGGATCCCGAGCGTCTCGAACTCGACGGCGCCGCCTGACCGCCCTCGCGCTGCTGCTGCTGGTGGTGCCGTTGGCCACCGGGTGCCTGCGGGTCCGGGCCTCGCTCACCATCTCCCCCGACGACCTGGTGTCCGGCGAGATCGTCGCCGCCGCGAAACCCAAGACCCCCAAGGACACCGGCCCCCAACTGGACAGCAACAACCTGCCGTTCAGCCAGAAGGTGGCGGTGTCGAACTACGACAGCGACGGCTACGTCGGCTCGCAGGCGGTGTTCTCCGACCTGACGTTCGCGGAGTTGCCGCAGCTGGCCAACATGAACTCCGACGCCTCCGGGGTGAACCTGACGCTGCGCCGCAACGGCAACCTGGTGATCCTGGAGGGTCGGGCGGATCTGACCTCGCTGACCGATCCCGAGGCCGACGTCGAACTGACGGTCGCGTTCCCCGGGGTGGTGACCTCAACCAACGGTGACCGGGTCGAGCCCGACGTGGTGTCGTGGAAGCTCAAGCCCGGGGTGGTGACCACCATGACCGCCCAGGCCCGCTACACCGACCCCAACACCCGTTCCTTCACCGGTGCGGTGGTGTGGCTGTGCATCGCGTCGTTCGCGGCCGCCGGGGTGGTGGGACTGCTGGCCTGGGTCAGCCGGGACCGGTCACCGCGGTTGACGGCGCCGCGCGACCAGCCGCCGCCCAGCTAGCTACCCCTGCCGGCCCGGTGACCAGTAGGCGAGCATCTCCGCGAACGTCTGGAAGGCCGGCCCGGAATTTCCGTAGGTCGCCTCGAGGTGGATGCTCAACGGGAAGCCCAGCTCGGCAACCCCGTCGATGACCCGCTTGTACAGGTCGAGCATCTGCTGGCGCTTCTGCGCCGGTTCGCCGGCGGCCAGCTTCCTGACGAACTCCTGCTCGGCGGCCACCGCCGGGTTGCCCGGGTCCTGGATGAGCCAGTTGATCAGCCCGACCCGGCTCTCCATCTTCGGCACGAAGCCGAATGACAGCAGGATCTCCGGCCGGTGGTCGGTTTGCCTGGCGAACTCGCTCAGGAAGCCCACGATCGCGTCGGAGTACAGCAGCTGCGTCATACCGTAGGTGGCGCCCTGGTCGCACTTGAAGTTGAACCGGCCCTGTTCGCCGTCCCGGGTGGGGATGAGGATCACGCCGCGGTTGGTCACCAGCTCGCGGTAGATCGACAGGGCGTCGGTGGGGGCGACGCCGGAGCCCTCGCCGTCGTTCATGGTGCGCGGCACCCCGACGAACACCACGCCCTCCATGCCCGCCGAGGTCAGTTCGGTCAGCCGCGCGCGCAGCGACGCCTCGTCCATGAAGGCGGTGACCTGCGTGCACAGGCCGTTGATCCCGGGCAGTTCCGGCTTGACGATCGACCAGAAGTCGAGCACGTCCAGCTTGGGCTTCATCTGGATGGGGCGGTCGTCGTCCTCGGCGATGATCCCCGGAATCATCACGTGCCGGATCCGGCCGCCCAGGCCCGCCTCGGCCGAATTCCGCACCACTTTGTGCGCCTCTTCCAGCGCCCGCTCCCGACCTTCGTCGGCGTTCGGCGGCACCAGCTCGAGCGCAATGGTGTTGAGGGTCACGCGGCTTCTCTCCATCTGACGACTATTGGCCCGGGGCGTCTTGCGGCCGCGCAGCATTCGCGGCCCCCAGCGCACCCGCCAGCATAGGGGCGGGTTCGTGAGCCATGCGAAGCAACTGGGTCCGCCCGACCGCGCCGTGGGGAAACCGTGGGGAAGGCGACCCGGGCGCTGCGGCGAATACACTGGTCGGGCCTGGAACACCCAGCCAGCCGAGCAGAAAGGGGCGCCGCGCTGAGCCTAGGAGCCACAGCAGCAGCGGCAACCGTCGAGTTGACCGGCGCCATCACCGACCAGTTGCGGCGGTACATGCACGACCGGCGCACCGAGACCGCGTACATCGGAGACGACTACAGCGGTCTGATCGCCGCGCTGGAAGACTTCGTGCTGGGCGGGGGCAAGCGGCTGCGGCCCGCCTTCGCCTATTGGGGCTGGCGCGCGGTGACCACCGAAGCGCCCGATGAGCAAGCGCTGCTGCTGTTTTCCGCGCTCGAGCTGCTGCACGCCTGCGCACTGGTGCACGACGACGTGATCGACGACTCCTCCACCCGGCGCGGCCGGCCGACCACCCACGTCCAGTTCGCGGCGCTGCATCGCGAGCGCCACTGGCAGGGCTCGCCCGAGCAGTTCGGGATGTCGGCGGCCATCCTGCTCGGCGATCTCGCGCTGGCCTGGGCCGACGACATCGTGTTCGGGGTGGAGTTGACGCCGCAGGCGGCGCGCCGGGTGCGGCGGGTGTGGGCGAACATTCGCACCGAGGTGCTCGGCGGGCAGTACCTCGACATCGTCGCCGAGGCCAGCGCGGCCGCCTCGATCGCCTCGGCGATGAACGTCGACACCTTCAAAACCGCCTGCTACACCGTGTCCCGGCCGCTGCAACTCGGGGCGGCCGCCGCCGCCGACCGGCCCGACGTCCACGACGTCTTCAGCCAGTTCGGCACAGACCTGGGGGTGGCGTTCCAGCTGCGCGACGACGTGCTGGGCGTGTTCGGTGACCCCGCGGTGACCGGCAAGCCGTCCGGGGACGATCTGCGATCGGGCAAGCGCACCGTGCTGCTGGCCGAGGCGGTGGAGCTGGCGGAGAAGTCAGACCCGTTGGCGGCCAACCTGTTACGCACTTCAATCGGGGCCCGGCTGACCGATGCGCAGGTGGATCAGCTGCGCGACGTCATCGAGTCGGTGGGGGCGCTGGCCGCGGCCGAACAGCGGATCGCCACGCTGACCCAGCGGGCGCTGGCCACCCTGGCGGCCGCACCCATCAACACCGCGGCCAAAGCGGGCCTGTCCGAATTGGCCAAGCTGGCCACGAACCGGTCCGCCTGACCGATGACGACGCCAATCGATAGCCCGACAGCCGACTCACCGGCGGCCAAACCGGCACGCGGTGAATGGGTTTCACGGCTGAAGGCCTTCCTCGCCGCCGGCGACTCCCGCCCGGCGAAACTGGGCATGCTCGGCTCGGTGCTGATCACGCTGGGCGGTTTGGGCGCGGGCAGCACCCGCCAGCACGACCCGCTGCTCGAGTCGATGCACATGTCCTGGTTGCGTTTTGGGCACGGCCTGGTGCTGTCGTCGATCGTGTTGTGGACCGGTGTCGGTCTGATGCTGATCGCGTGGCTCGCCCTGGGTCGTCGGGTGTTGGCCGGCGAGGCGACCGAGTTCGTCATGAAGGCCACCACCGCGTTCTGGCTGGCGCCGCTGCTGGTGTCGGTGCCCGTCTTCAGCCGGGACACCTATTCCTACCTGGCGCAGGGGGCGTTGCTGCGCGACGGACTGGACCCGTACGCCGTCGGCCCGGTCGCCAACCCAAACAGCCTGTTGGACAACGTCAGTCCCATCTGGTCGATCACCACCGCACCCTATGGCCCGGTGTTCATCCTGGTGGCCAAGATCATCACCATCGTGGTCGGCAACAACGTGGTGGCCGGCACCGCGTTGCTGCGACTGTGCATGCTGCCCGGCCTGGCGCTGCTGGTCTGGGCGACTCCCCGCATCGCGCACCAGCTGGGCGCCGACGGTGCGACGGCGCTGTGGATCTGCGTGCTCAACCCCCTGGTGCTCATCCATCTGATGGGTGGGGTGCACAACGAGATGCTGATGGTGGGCCTGATGGCCGCCGGCATCGCGTTGACGTTCGGTGGCCGCCCCGTTGCCGGCATCACGCTGATCACCGTCGCGATCGCGGTCAAAGCCACCGCCGGCATCGCGCTGCCTTTTCTGGTGTGGGTGTGGGCGCGTCAGCTGCGCGATCGGCGCGGATATCGGCCGGTGCCAGCGTTTTTCGCGGCCACGGCGTTGTCGCTGCTGATCTTTTTGGTGGTGTTCGCGGTCCTGTCGGCGGTGGCGGGCGTCGGCCTGGGCTGGCTGACCGCGCTGGCCGGATCGGTGAAGATCATCAACTGGTTGACCGTGCCCACCGCGGCCGCCAACCTGATCCACGCGATCGGCGGCGGGTTCTTCCCGGTGAGCTTCTATCCGATCCTTCGCGTCACCCGGCTGGCCGGCATCGCGATCATCGCGATTTCGCTGCCGCTGTTGTGGTGGCGGTTTCGCCGCGACGACCGGGCCGCGCTTACCGGCATCGCGTGGTCGATGTTGATCGTGGTGCTGTTCGTGCCGGCCGCGCTGCCCTGGTACTACTCGTGGCCGCTGGCGATCGTGGCCCCGCTGGCGCAGTCGCGGCGGGCGGTCGCGCTCATCGGCGGCGTGTCGACCTGGGTGATGGTGATCTTCAAACCCGATGGCTCGCACGGCATGTACTCGTGGTTGCACTTTTCGCTGGCCACCGTCTGCGCGCTGATCGCCGGCTACAGCCTGTATCGGGCCCCTGCGCGGCAGGCCGAGCCCGCGGGCGTCGCGGCCGACGCCCCCGCCGATTGAGCGAACGGGCTCAGTAGGCCATCGCTTGCGCCCGGCGCACGACCTCACGGGCCTGATGGGCGTGCAGGGCGTCGACCGGACGGGCGTTGTTGAGGGCGTCGCGGCTGCCGTCACGGGTGACCGTCAACGAGGGATCCCGGGTGAACAACCAGCGCACGATCTCGGTGTCGTGGTAGCCGCCGTCGTGCAGGATGGTCAGCAGTCCCGGCAGGCTCTTGACCACCTCACCGGACTTGGTGAAGAACACTTGCGGCACCACCAGACCCTCGTCGCGGCGAACCGCAACCAGGTGGCCCTCCCGGAGTTGCTGATGCACCTTGGTGACCGGCACCCCCATCAGTTCGGCGACCCGCTTGAGGTCATAGATCGGCTCGTCGGGCTCTAGCACATCGTCGCCGGCAGGAATACTGCTCATCCCGGCAAGTGTAGGCCTAGATGGCCACCTTGAACCCGTGTTCTACCGGCCAATCACCGCCGCACACCTACGATGGCCCCGTGGCCCAAGCGCAATCGCCCGGCCCCGCCTCGGGCCGGGTCGGCCCGCATG
Organism: Mycobacterium sp. 1245852.3; assembly: GCF_001669335.1. Taxonomy (NCBI): domain Bacteria; kingdom Bacillati; phylum Actinomycetota; class Actinomycetes; order Mycobacteriales; family Mycobacteriaceae; genus Mycobacterium; species Mycobacterium sp. 1245852.3. Next base: position 9,925 of record NZ_LZLL01000504.1, read on the forward strand.
GTCGCCGTCCCCAATCCGGGTCGGCCGATCCGTTGGAGAACGCCTTGCTGGACGGCCGCTACCTGGTTCAGTCCAGGATCGCCAGCGGCGGCACGTCGACGGTGTACCGCGGCCTGGATACCCGCCTGGACCGCCCCGTCGCGGTGAAGGTGATGGATTCTCGCTACGCCGGCGACGAGCAATTCCTGACCCGCTTCCAGCGCGAGGCCCAGACCGTCGCCCGACTGAAGGATCCCGGGCTGGTCGCGGTCTACGACCAGGGCCTGGACGCCCGGCACCCGTTTCTGGTGATGGAGCTCATCGAGGGCGGCACGCTGCGCGAACTGCTGGGCGAACGCGGACCCATGCCGCCCTATGCCGTCGCCGCGGTGCTTCGTCCGGTGCTGGGCGGGCTGGCCGCCGCGCACCGGGCCGGCCTGGTGCATCGCGACGTCAAGCCCGAGAACGTGCTGATCTCCGACGACGGCGAGGTCAAGATCGCCGACTTCGGGTTGGTGCGAGCCGTCGCCGCCGCCGGAATCACCTCCGCCAGCGTCATTTTGGGCACCGCCGCCTATCTGTCACCCGAACAGGTGCGCGACGGCACCGCCACGGCGCGCAGCGACGTCTACTCCGCGGGGATCATGACCTACGAGCTGCTCACCGGGCGCACACCGTTCACCGGCGACTCGGCGTTGTCGCTCGCCTACCAGCGGCTGGACACCGACGTGCCGCCGCCGAGTGCGGTCATCGACGGCGTGCCCGGGCAGTTCGACGAATTCGTCCAGCGCGCCACGGCCCGCGGCCCCGCCGACCGCTACGCCGACGCGATCGAGATGCGAGCCGACCTCGACGCCATCGCCGACGAGCTTGCGCTGCCGGAGTTCTCCGTGCCGGCGCCACGCAACTCCGCGCAACACCGTTCGGCGGCGGCGCAGCACAGCCGGGTGGGCCAGCGGCCGCCGCACCGGCCCACGCCGCCCGGACCGGCGCCGGTGCGTGCACCCACGCGCCAGCTGACGCGGGGGCCGCAGGACTGGCCGGAGCCGAAACGCCCGGTGCAGCCCGACGTCGAGCCCGAGGACGACTACGAATACGAGGCTGTCACAGGCGAATTCGCGGGCATCCCGATCAGCGAGTTCGTCTGGGCGCGCCAGCACAACCGGCGCATGGTGCTGGTCTGGGTGGCGGTGATCCTGGCGATCACCGGGCTGGTCGCGACCGCGGCGTGGACGGTCGGTAGCAACCTCAACGGTCTGCTGTAGCCGGCCGCACTCGGGGTCGACGTAACCCGGCACGACGACACGCGTCTTAAAGTAATCACAAAATTCTCTTATTTTTCTTAATTTTGGTGTACCGTACTTCTGCATGGGTTCGACAACGCATCGCGTCGACTCGCCGAACCGGCTCGGCGAGCACGCAGTCGTACTGGGTGCCGGAATGGCGGGTTTGCTTGCCGCGCGTGTACTTTCGGAGTTCTACGATTCGGTCAGTGTGGTCGAGCGGGACAGATTGCCCGACCATCCGTGCCACCGGCGGGGAATCCCCCAGGGCCGTCACGTGCACAACTTCTACAGCCGCGGCCTGCAGGTGCTGGAAGAATTGTTTCCCGGCCTGCTCGAGGACCTGTCCAGGGCGGGGGCGGTCGTCGTCGACGACGGCGATCTGTCGCGGTTCTATGTGCGCTTCGGGCGCTACGAGATGAAACACTCGGGGACGTTCGCCGATCCGGACGCGTTGGCGCTGCACATGACGACCCGGCCGTTCATGGAGTTTCACGTCCGTCGGCGGGTCAAGGCCCTGCCGAACGTGACCTTCCTCGACGGGCACGACGTGTCCGAACTTCTCAACACCGCGGACATCGTCAACGGCGTGCGAATCACCCGGCGCTACAACGGTTTTCTCACCGAGCTGGACGCCGATCTGGTGGTGGACGCCATGGGGCGCGCCGCACGCACCCCGGCGTTTCTGGAGAGCCTGGGTTATGCACGGCCAACCGAGGATCGGGCGGTGGCCCGATACGGCTACGCGAGCCAACAGTTGAGCATGCCCGAGGGATCGATCGCCCAGCGGCTGGTGATGTTCAACCCGGGGGGCGGGCGGCCGGGGGGCTTGTTGCTGGCCAACGAGCACGACACGTTCATGCTGGCGATCGGTGTGCCGGTCGAGGCCGGCGAGCCGCCAACCGATTTCGCCGCGATGCTCGCGATGGCCGAGCCGGCGCTGCCCCCGGCCATTATCGAGGGCCTGCGCCGCGCCTATCCCATCGGTGAAGCTGTGACATTCCACCACACCGCCGCGATCTGGCGGCGCTACGACCAAATGGCCGATTTCCCTTCGGGTTTGCTGGTGATGGGCGACGCGCTCTGCAGCCTCGATCCGACCTACGGCCAGGGCATGACGATCGCCGCGCTCGAAGCACTGACCCTGCGCGATTGCCTGAGCGCGGGCGATGCCCAACTGGCGCAACGCTTTTTCCGGGCAACGGCCCAGTACATCGGCCAGACGTGGGCCGCCAATCGGGCCAGGGACCGGGCCACGTCCGGCGGCTACCGGCCGCGCGGACTACGCCGGCGACTCTCAGGCTGGGTCTCGCGCGCCGCACTGAACGCCTCGACCCGGGACGTCGTCCTGACCGAACGCTTCTTTCGGGTCTCCAACTTCATCGACCCGCCCTCACGGCTGCAGGATCCCGCCCTGTTACCGCGCATCGTGTGGGGCAACCTGCGAGCCCGGCTCACCTCGAAGCGAAGCCGCACTGCCCCGGCCACCCCGGCGTCGCAGGGCGTACAGCGGGAGCGGCTTTCGGCGCGCGGCTAGTCGCGCAGCATCTCGGCGACGAGGAAGGCCAACTCCAGCGACTGCTGGGTGTTCAGCCGTGGGTCGCAAGCGGTTTCGTAACGGCCGACCAGGTCGGTGTCCGAAATGTCTTGCGCGCCACCCAAACACTCGGTGACGTTCTCGCCGGTGATCTCGACGTGAATGCCGCCCGGGTGCGTGCCCAGCGCGCGGTGCACCTCGAAGAAGCCCTGCACCTCGTCGACGATGCGATCGAAGTGGCGGGTCTTGTAACCGTTGGACGACTCGTGGGTGTTGCCGTGCATCGGGTCGCACTGCCAGATCACCTGGTGACCGGTGGCCTGGACTTTCTCCACGATCGGGGGCAGCAGGTCGCGAACCTTGTTGTTGCCCATCCTGCTCACCAGCGTCAGCCGGCCGGGCTTGTTGTTCGGGTCGAGCCGCTCGACGTATTCGACGGCCAGCTCCGGGGTGATCGTCGGGCCGATCTTGACGCCGATCGGGTTGGCGATCACTTCGGCGAAGGCGATGTGCGCGCCGTCGAGCTGGCGGGTGCGCTCACCGATCCACACGGTGTGCGCGGACAGGTCATACAGCTGCGGTTCGCCGCCGTCGCTTTCGGACAGGCGCAGCATGGACCGCTCGTAGTCCAGCACCAAAGCCTCATGGCTGGCGTAGATCTCGGCGGTCTGCAGGTTTCGGTCGGCCACCCCGCAGGCGCTCATGAAGCGCAGCCCGCGATCGATCTCGGTGGCCAGCGCCTCGTATCGGGCGCCGGCCGGCGAGGTCCGGACGAATTCCCGGTTCCAGTCGTGCACCAGGTGCAGCGAGGCCAATCCCGACGACGTCAGCGCCCGAACCAGGTTCATCGCCGCACTGGCGTTGGCGTAGGCGCGCACCAGCCGCGACGGGTCGTGGTCGCGCACGGCGGCGTCCGGGGCGAAGCCGTTGATCATGTCGCCGCGGTAGGACTTCAACCCCAACGCGTCGATGTCGGCCGAGCGCGGCTTGGCGTACTGGCCGGCGATGCGGGCCACCTTGACCACCGGCATGCTCGAGCCGTATGTCAGCACCACCGCCATCTGCAGCAGCGTGCGGACGTTGCCGCGGATGTGGGGTTCGGTGTTCTCGGTGAACGTCTCCGCGCAGTCCCCACCCTGCAGCAGGAACGCCTCGCCCCGGGCCACCTGGGCCAGCTGCTCCTGCAACCGGACGATCTCCGACGGCACCGTCACCGGCGGGACGCTTTCGAGGACCGTGCGCATCGCCGTCGCCTGGTCGGCGGGCCAGCTGGGCTGCTGGGCGGCCGGTTTGGCCAGTGCGGCGTCCAGCCGCGCCCGCAGATCGGTCGGCAGCGGCGGCAGCGGCGGCAGCTGATCGATCGGTATGTCGACGGTCCAGTTCATCGGTCCATCGTAACCGCGGCGCGGGGGTCCCTGGTCAGGGCTGATCTGCGGGAACGCGGCCCGGCCGGGTGCGTCCCGCCGGCGTCTCAGTCCCCACCGGTGATGAGCCGGTATCTGCGGAGCTGATCGCGCGCGTCGACCAGCGCGTCGTGCGCGTCGGACGATCGGGGCGGCATCCGTGGGCTGCCCCGGTCCTCCCACAGTTGCCGCAGCTCACGGGTGAAGCGCGGGATCGCTCGCGGCAGCTCCGGCATGGTGCCCCACAGCTGACACAAGGCCACGTGGTCGTAGGCCGCCACCCACGCCCACAGCTCGATCGGCTCGGCGGCCGCCCGCCCGGAATTCAGGCCGAAGAAGTCCTCCAGGTCCTCCCGGATCTGGCGGCGCGAGCGCCACAGCTGCGACGCCGGGGGCGGCAGCTTGGGCAGCACGTTGGCGCGCACCCAGGGCCCGGCGCGCTCGGGGTCGAATTCGGTGGACACCGCGTAGTACTCGCGGCCGTCTTCGGCGGCCACCCCGATCGAGATCAGCTCGATGGTGCGGCCGTCCTCGATGAATTCGGTGTCGTAGAAGTACCGCACCGGAGAAAGCCTAGACGGGCGACGATGAGTACCGGCACGGCACGAAAGAGGAGCCGGTCCATCGGCCTAGAACGGCGACGATGAGTACCGGCACGGCACGAAAGAGGAGCCGGTCCATCGGCCGGGAAGCCGGCTACCGACTGATCAGGATGGGCCCGGTGGGCGCCGGCGCGGGGTGGATCTCGTGGTCGAGCGTGGCGTCGACGGTGCGTTCGTCGGGCAGCCGCGGTGTGCCGGCGATGGCGCACTGCAGGTACAGCTTGGCCCGCACCACCGGGCGGCGCAGTCTCCGCTCGCGTTGCAGCGCGCGGCGCATCTTGTCCGGTTGCGTCGAATACCGCCACCGCGCCCACGGGGCGTGCGGGCGCGACAGCCGGATGGCGCCGATCACCAGCAGGATGACCAGGAACATGCCCAGCAGGCCGGTCCACACCTTGCCCTTGAGCACCACCACGACGGCCAGGGGCAACGTCAGCGCCATGGCGCTGGCCACCACGGCCCGCAGCAGTGCCGAGTCGGCGTTGTGCCAGATCGGCAGGAAAAACATCAGCGGGTGCAGACCCATGATCAACAGCCCGGCCACCGCCACCGCGGCGAACACCGCGTCCACCGAGGTGCGGCCGTCTTCGGACCAGTACACGTCGGACAGGTGCAGGATCAGTGCGTACTCGTCCAGAACCAGGGCGGCGCCGATCCCGAAAAAGGCTGCCGCGATGGTGAATTCGGGTTCATGCCCGTCGATGGCCAGCGTGACCAGCGTCAGGCCGGAGAGCAGGGTCAGCACCACCCCGAAGGTCACGTGGTGGATGTGCACCCCCCCGACGTGGACGTTGCGCGGGTGCCACCACCGGGTGGGCCGGCCGTTGTCCGCGCGGTGCCGGATCAACCGCACGAACGTCCGCGTGACGAAAAACGTCAGGATGAAGGCGACCAGGCAGCACAGCAGCGGCAGGTGCCCGCGGTCGTACACGTCGTGGGCAAACCATCGGGTCACCTCGGACACGAACGAATGGAGCACTCTTGAAAGCTACGCCTGTCTGCGCCGGGCACGTGGGACCCGCGCTGCACCAGGCGGGTCGGGGGCCGCGCACCCATTACGCTGTGGTGCGACATGAGTACACGGCAGGCGCCCGGCGTGGGCTTGGCAGGCAAGCGGGGCCCCGGGTGGGTGCTGTGGTGGGGGCTGGCGTGGCTGACCGCCGCCGCGGGGCTCAGTTATGCGGCGTGGCAGCTGTTCGGGCACACGCCCTATCGCATCGACATCGATGTCTATCAGATGGGCGCGCGGGCGTGGATGGACGGCCACCCGCTGTACCGCGGGGACGTGCTGTTCCACACGCCGATCGTGGATCTGCCGTTCACCTATCCGCCGCTGGCGGCCATCGTGTTCTGCCCGTTCGCCTGGATGCACATGCCCACCGCCAGCGTCGCGATCACCGCCCTGACACTGTTGCTGCTGGTGGTGTCGACGGTGATCGTGCTGACCCGCCTCGACGTCTGGAGCACCTCGGCGAAGCTGCCCGGTCCGGCCTGGCTGCGCCGGTGGTGGCTGGCGATCGTCGCAGCGGCGGCGGCGACGGTCTGGCTGGAACCGATCAGCTCGAACTTCGCCTTCGGCCAGATCAACGTGGTGCTGATGACGCTGGTGGTCGCCGACTGCGTGCCGCGGCGCACGCCGTGGCCGCGCGGGCTGTTGCTGGGCCTGGGTATGGCGCTGAAGCTGACCCCGGCGGTGTTCCTGCTCTATTTCCTGCTGCGCCGTGACACCCGGGCCGCGCTGACCGCGCTGGCGTCTTTCGTGGGGGCGACGCTGCTGGGTTTCGTGCTGGCCTGGAACGACTCGTGGGAGTACTGGACGCACACCGTGCATCACACCGACCGGATCGGTTCCGCGTCGTTGAACACCGACCAGAACATCGCCGGCGCGCTGGCCCGGCTGGGGCTCGGGCAACAGGAACGCTCCCTGCTCTGGGTGGCCGCGTCGCTGCTGGTGCTGGCGCTGACGGTCTGGGCGATGCGACGGGTGTTGCGCGCCGAGGAGCCCACGCTCGCGCTGGTCTGCGTCGCGCTGTTCGGGCTGGTGGTCTCGCCGGTGTCCTGGTCGCACCACTGGGTCTGGGTGCTGCCGGCGGTGCTGGTGACGGCGATCGTGGGCTGGCGGCGCCGCAATGCGGCGCTGATCGTGGTCAGCGCCGCGGGGGCGGCGCTGATGCGGTGGTCGCCGATCGACCTGCTGCCCAAGCACCACGAGGCCAGCGCAGTCTGGTGGCGTCAGCTCGCCGGGATGTCCTATGTGTGGTGGGCGCTGGCGGTGCTCGTCACGGTGGGTGTCACCGTCACCGCCCGCGGATTGGCGCGGGATGCGACCCCGCAGCAGCTGGCGCCGGCTACCGCCGTCGGCTAACCGGCCGCGGTTTCGGGGATCCGGACGGCCTCGCCGTTGGCGGCGCCGTCGTCACCGCCCTTTTTTAGGCTCGCCGCGTAGATGTCGACGTATTCCTGACCGGACAGCCCCATCAGCTCATAGATCACTTCGTCGGTGACGGCCCGCTCGATGAAGCGGTTGCCGGCCAGCCCGTCGAACCGGGAGAAGTCCATCGGCTTGCCGAAGCGGACGGTGACCCGGCCGAACCGCAGCATGTTCGTGCCGGGCGGGTTGACGACGTTGGTGCCGATCATCGCGACCGGGATCACCGGAACACCAGTCTCCAGCGCCAGCCGGGCCAGTCCCGTCTTGCCCTTGTACAGCCGGCCGTCCGGCGACCGGGTGCCCTCGGGGTACATGCCCAGCAGCTTGCCCTGGCTCAGCACCTGCTGCGCCGTCGTGAGCGCGGCCCGGGCGCTGTCGGCGTCGGTGCGGTCGATCGGCACCTGGCCGACGGCGGTGAAGAACCACCGCTGGAACCAGCCCTTGAAACCGGTGCCGGTGAAGTACTCCGACTTGGCCAAAAACGTGATCCGGCGACGCACCACCAGCGGAAGGTAGAAGCTGTCCATCACCGCCAGGTGGTTACTGGCCAGTATCGCCGGCCCGGAACTCGGAACGTGTTCTAGGCCTTCGACTTTCGGGCGTCCCAGCAGTGACAGCAGCGGGCCGAGGAGCACGTACTTGAACAGCCAGTACCACATGGCCCTCCCTCTCGGCTATTCCCGCTGATGTTCTGCGCCAACTGTACCCATCCCCACCCGAACCGACCACCTGCGACGCAGGCGGCTCACTCCTCGAGCGTGACCGGGATGGGCTGATACCGGGTCCGCGATGCGGCGTCGGCGGGAGCGCCGGGCCCGCCACCGGGCGGACCGTCGGGCGGCGGTTCCGGCGCCGGGCCGCCGGACCGGTCGATGTCGTTGACGATGTCGCGAATCACCTCGAGCAGGGCGATGCTGTGGTCGGCGATCGCGGTGAGCAACGGGTGCTGGTCGCCGGTGGCCAGCGCGGCCAGCGCGCATACCGGGCACCACACCTGTTGGCACTTACCGGTGCCCACGCCCGCGCCGGCCGTCAGCGCCGCCGCCGCGCGCACCGCGGGGTCGATGCCGTCGAGGATCGTCTGGGCGAGCCTGCGCAGTTCCGGACCGATGTCGGAATGACCCCCACCACTCACTTCGGCCACACCTCCGGATCTGGTTGAAAACGCACCGTCAGTTCGCTACCCCGTAGGTGTGCGTCCAACACGGTGCACCGCCGAAGTACTGATGCCAACCTAACCCTGCGCCGCAATCCCCCGGCGCTGATGATCAGATCGTCATCGACGCGGCCCAGCGTCAGGCCCGACGGATCGAGTTGCGGCAACACCAGCCGCATCCGGTAGACGGACCCTAGTCCCGTCCCGGATTCGAGGTCCACGGTGGGCCGCAACGGGCCCGGCGGCGCCGTGCCGCCGCGGCGCCGCGCCGCGTCGAGCAGCCCGCTCAGCGCCTTGGGGCCGATCGGCTCGCCGGACAGGTGCGGGGTCATCACCAGCGCCACCTCGCCGATGGTGGCGTCG
>NZ_LZLL01000505.1:0-10840 GCF_001669335.1 Mycobacterium sp. 1245852.3
AGCCGCACGATGCCCATCCCGACGACCACCGTGGTGGCCGCGACCGAGCCCAGGATCAAGAACATCACCACGGCCTGCACCAGCACCGCCTGCAACGGCGGCACCCCGGCCAGAATGAGGCCGGTCATGGCGCCCGGCAGGAACACCAGGCCGGTGGCTTTGGTGGTCTCGATCTGCGGAGATATCGCCGAGCGCAAGGCGATTCGCAGGTACGGCGACGCGGCCTGCCCGCAGGGCTGGCCCAGCGCCAGGCGGGCCTCGACCTCGTCGCGTTTGTCGCGCAACTCGTCGACGAGCCGCCGCGCCACCAGCACCATGGCGGTCATCGAGTTGCCGATCATCATCCCGGCGACCGGGACCAGGGTCCGCCCCTGCAACGGGAACACCCGCAGGCCGAAGATCACCCCCAGCGTCACCACCGCCGCGCCGGCGAACGCGGCCACGGCCAGCGGCGCGAACCGCGGCACCTCCGGCGCCCTACGGCGCGCGACATCCCCGGCGTACGCCACCATCCCGGCGACCCACGCCCACGACCACCACAGCGACCTGCCCGGCTCGAACAGCAGCGTGAGCGCACCGCCCACGAGCAGCAACTGCACCAGTGCGCGCACCGCGGCCCACAGCAGTTGCCGCTCCAGCCCCAACCGCCGCCACAGCGAGATCCCGGCCGCGAACGCCACCAGGATCAGCGACGTCGCCAGGCCCAGCCAGCCGACTTGGCCGTTCATCACGCCACCGAGCCGTCGCCCGGGCGGGAGGCGACCGGGCCCAGCCCCTGGCTGCGGCCGGACTCCAGGCGCAGGACCCGGTCGGCGGCCCTGGCCACCTGCGCCGCGTTGTGGGTGACCCACAGGGCCGGGGTGCCGTCGGCGGCCAACTCACGCACCGCGCGCTCGATGACCTCGGCCGCCTCCGTGTCGACGGCGGAGGTGGGTTCGTCCAGCAGCAGCACCTGCGGTCCGGCCATCAAGGTGCGGGCCAGACACACGCGTTGCGCCTCCCCACCCGAGAGCCCGGCCACGTCGCGGTCCAGCCACGATCCGCTCAACGCGACCCGGGCCAGCGTCTCGCGCATCCGCGCATCGGGCGCGTCCGGATCGGCCGCGCGCAGGTTGTCGGCGACGGTGCCGGGAAACGGCGTCGGACGCTGGAAGCACATGCCCACCCGGCGCCGCAGCCACAGCGGGTCGAGCGCGACGATGTCCGAGCCGTAGAACGACACCCGCCCGCTCGTCGGCAGCTCCAGCCGGTTGCACAACCGCAGCAGCGTCGATTTGCCCGAGCCGGACGGGCCGAACACGGCCGTCACGCCGTGCGCCGGGATGGCGGCGGTCAGCCCGTTCAGGGCGCGCACGCCCTGGCGTTCGACGACGACGTCGAGGAACTCGAACATCACGTCGTTATCGGCGTCCTGATCGACCACCCGCTTATCCTGCATCACCGCGGCCGCCGTCCATCGCGTCTTCGCGAGCGGCGCGGCGAACACCTGCGAACCGGCCGTAAACGCCGTCAGAGCCCGTTAGCTGGTGAGACGGGCTGCGACCGGTCAGCGGCGTCGCCTACAGTTAAGTCATGCCTACTAAATCTGATCCTGGCGAAATCGGCGACGTGGAACCTGTGGCCGACAGCACCGCCAGCCAGGCCAGGCGGGTCGTCGCGGCGTACGCCACCGACGCCGACGAGTGCCGGGTGTTCCTGTCCATGCTGGGTATTGGGCCTTCGAAACTCGACGCATAAATGTCTCCCGGGGGTGGGCGAAGCGCAACGGCGGCCAAGTACGGCAACTCCGACTTCGTCGTAGTCGCCAACCGGTTGCCGGTGGACCAGGAGCGGCTTCCCGACGGCACCACGGCGTGGAAACGCAGCCCCGGAGGATTGGTCACCGCGCTCGAGCCGCTGCTGCGCCGCCGGCGTGGGGCATGGGTCGGCTGGGCCGGGATCGTCGACGAGGACACCGACCACGATGACGAACCGATCATCCAGGAAGATCTGGAGCTCCGGCCGGTCAGGCTGAGCGCGGCCGACGTCGCCGAATATTACGAGGGTTTCTCGAACGCCACGCTGTGGCCGCTGTATCACGACGTCATCGTCAAACCGATGTACCACCGCGAATGGTGGGAGCGCTACGTCGACGTCAATCGCCGCTTCGCCGAAGCCACCTCCCGTGCCGCGGCAAAAGGCGCGACGGTCTGGGTGCAGGACTACCAGCTGCAGCTGGTGCCGAAGATGCTGCGCGAACTGCGGCCCGACCTGATCATCGGTTTCTTCCTGCACATCCCCTTCCCGCCGGTCGAGCTGTTCATGCAGATGCCGTGGCGGACCGAGATCGTCGAGGGCCTGCTCGGCGCCGACCTGGTCGGGTTCCATCTGGCCGGCGGCGCGCAGAACTTCCTGTTCTTGGCCCGGCGGCTGATCGGGGCCAACACCTCGCGCGGGGCGGTGGGGGTGCGGTCGCGCTACGGCGAGGTGGAACTGGACTCCCGCGTCGTTCGAGTGGGCGCCTTCCCCATCTCCATCGACTCCACCGCGCTGGACCAGGCGGCCCGCCACCGCGACATCAAGCGCCGCGCCCGGGAGCTCCGGGCCGAGCTGGGCAACCCGCGCAAGGTGCTGCTGGGCGTCGACCGGCTCGACTACACCAAGGGCATCGACGTTCGCCTGAAAGCCTTTTCGGAGCTGCTCGCGGAGGGCCGCGCCAAGCGCGACGACACCGTGCTGGTCCAGCTGGCGACACCGAGCCGCGAACGGGTGGACAGCTACCAGCAGTTGCGCAACGACATCGAGCGCCAGGTCGGCCACATCAACGGCGAGTACGGCGAAGTCGGGCACCCCGTGGTGCACTACCTGCACCGGCCGGTCCCGCGCGACGAACTCATCGCGTTCTTCGTGGCCGCCGACGTCATGCTGGTCACCCCGCTGCGCGACGGGATGAACCTGGTCGCCAAGGAGTATGTCGCCTGCCGCAGCGATCTCGGCGGCGCGCTCGTGCTCTCCGAATTCACCGGTGCCGCCGCCGAATTGCGCCAGGCGTATCTGGTCAATCCGCACGACCTCGAGGGCGTGAAGGATTCGATCGAGGCCGCGCTCCACCAATCCGACGAAGAGGGACGCCGCCGGATGCGGTCACTGCGCCGCCAGGTGCTGGCTCATGACGTCGACCGGTGGGCGCGGTCGTTCCTCGATGCGCTCGCCGAATCCCGGCCCGGCGGCGCCGATTAGGGCGCATCCGCAAGACCCCATGGTGTTGCCGCCCGAACGCTGTGATACTCAGGTGCGAGGGTCGCACGCGAAGGAGGGGCATCACATGAAGCTCCGTCACGGAATGGCGGCCGGTGCCGGTATCTTCACGGCGGTCGCGGTGGGAATCGCGCTGCAGTCCGGTGAACCGGCCAAGGCGCTCGGACCACCGGCGGACGGCAACTATTCGTTCAACGAGGCTGGCGTGTCCGGGGTTACATGGACTGTCACGGCGATATGCGATCAGCCGTCCGGCACCCGCAACATGAACGACTACTCCGATCCGATCGTGTTCGCGATGCAGTGCGCGCTCAACGTCGTGAGCTTTACCGATGAGAAGATCAGCGCGGCGGACAAGCTGCAGAACTTCAGCGGCCGCGCCCGAATGTCGAGCATGCTGTGGACTTTCCAAGTCACCAAGGACAACGGCGTGTCCTGCCCCGGCGGCGGCACCGCGCCGTCCACCGAAACCTTCGCGTTCAGCGACGAAACGATGAGCGGCACCCACACCACCATGCACGGACCCGTGTGCGGCATGGAGCCGGAGATGAAGAAGCAACCGTTCTCGCTGTCGCTGATCGGACCGCCGCCCAGCCCGGTGCAGCGTTACCCGTTGTACTGCAACGGCATTGCGATGTGCTACTGACGTTGACCGGTTGCCAGCAGGGCTAGATCGGCGTGATGTAGGCGATCAGCCACTGCTTGCCGACCTTTTTGAAGTCCACCCGCAGCCGGCTGCCGTCATACAGCGGCTGGCGTGACTTGTCGGTCACGGTGCGGTTCATGAAGACCATCACCGATGCCGATTCCCGTTTGGCCGACATCACCCCCACGCCAACGACATTGGCCTGCACCACCACTTCGCGCTTCTTGGCCTCGGGGATGATCTGGTTGTTGGCGCTCTTCTGGAACTCCGCGCGATAGTCCGGGGTCAGCAGCGGATACGCCGCCGACAGGCTCCGTTCGACCGTCTGGTAGTCGTAGGCGAAGACCTCCGGAATCTCCTTGGCCGCCAGGCCGGGCAACACCGCCCGCGCCGCCTGCTCGCCGCGCGTCTGCACCCTGTCCCAGTACATCCAGCCGGCCACCGCAGACAACCCGACGAACGCCGCGGCCAGGAGGTAACCCGCGACGACCAGCAGCCAACGCCGCCATCGCATCAATTGCCTCCGTCGGGATACTTCAGGTCGTAGCCGCTCATCTTGCCGGCGTCGTCTTCGTGGACGATGACACGCAGGCGGTAGGGCATGGACGGCTTGTTGACGCCGTCGATGTCGGCGACCGTGACGCGCACCGACACCAGCACCGACGCGTTATTGGTAACGGCGTCAACGCCTTCCAGTGCGGCCCCGTTGACGACGGCTTCCGATGTCGCATTGGTGGAGCGGAAGAGCGCCTTGAGGTTTTCGGCGTTGTTGTTGGCGCCGAGCATGCCGCGCAGCGGGCCGCTGGTGCCGTTGATGAACCGGTTCACGCTTTCGTCGATGTTGTCCTGCTTGTAGCTGAACATGTTGACCACCGTCTGCGTGGCGGTGTCGACGAAACGCTGATCGCGCGCCTGCGCCGTGGTGGCGTGGCGCTGCGAAACGAGCAGCGCCGCCACACAACCGGCCAGCACACCGACCGCCAGCAGTGCGGCCGCGAATGAGATCCACGCCACCAGGGCACGGTGCGGCTGCCGGCGCGGTGGCGGCTTGATGGACTTGAGGGCCTTGACGGGTTTGGGCGTCGGCTTCGCCGCGGGCGCAACGTCGGTGTGGACCGTGACGTCCTGGGCCGAATCACCCTTGGCCGGACCCGCCGCGCGGGAGGCCCGACGGCGCACCCGTGGTTTGTTCGTTTGTTCGTCTGCCACGGCAGTGTCCATTACATCGGCCTTGGATCAAGCATGAGGTCCACCCAGTTCTCGGCGCCGGAGGTACCGGTGGCGCCGGCCGCGAAGATACCAGTGCCACCGGCCGGATCGACAAACGCGCCGGTCTTCTCGTCGTAGGTCGCGTATGCCGGCGGCCCGCTGGCCTGGGGTTGCCCACCGGGCGGCGGCCCCCACGGCTTCTCCGGTCCCGGGCCCGCCGGCGGCGGGCTGATGCCCTCCGGCGCGGGCGGCGGGGGCAGCCACTTCGGGTACGGAAGCTGCGGCGGCACCGGCGGCACGCCGGGCGGCTGCCAGGACGTGAACGGCGGTGGCGGCCCGTTGTCGTTGGGCGGCGGCGGAGCGAAGGCCGGCTGCTTGTTGGGCAACGGACCCGGGCCGGGCACCACACCCGGCGGCGGCGGCCCGACGATGGGTGTTCCCGGATCGGGCTCAGCGCCCGGCGGGATGTACGGGAACTTGTTGGGCGGCAACACGTTCAGCCCGTTGGTCACCGGGGTGTCGTAGGGCACCGGCGGACCGCGCCACGGGTTGCGGCCGATCGGCACGTAGCCCTTCGGGTCGCGACAGAGCTGGATGGTCGGTGCGCGTTTGCCGGGGAACTCCTGGCACGGGTAGTTGCGGGCGCCACGCACGGTGCTGGGATCGTTCTGCGCGGTCTTGCAGTACATGTCCTTCGGCAGCTCGCGCACCGTCTCGTCGGCCGGGGTGCGCATCAACGGCGGCGGCAGGAAGCCGACGGCGCATGGCGGAGGGTCGTTGAGGTCGAGCTTGAAGTCCAGCTTTCCACCCTCGTCGATGGGGGGACCACCCGCCATCGTGATGATCGCGGCGAACAGCGCCGGCAGGACCACCAGCAGCTGCTCGATCGACTTGTGGTAGATCACGCCCACCCGGCCCAGGTTGGCCAGGCTCGCCGCCAGCGCCGGGAAAGAGGGACGGATGCCGGAGAACGCGGTGCTCGCCTCGTCGGTGGCGCCGGGGGCGGTCGCCAGGGTGTCGCGCAGCTGCGGGTCGGCCTGACGCACCTCGGAGGTGAACCGCGCCAGCCCGTCGGACAGCGACTTGATGTCCGCGCCGGCGCGGATCTGCGCCTGCAGGAACGGGCCGGCCTGGTCGATCAACTGCGAGACTTGCGGATAGTTTGCGTTGGCCTCGTCCACCAGCAGCCTGGCGGACTCGAACAGCCGGGCCATCTCGGGACCCGATCCGTTGGCGGCGACGAACGTCTCGTGCAGCAGCTCACGCAACCGGGTATCGCCCAGGCTGTTGACCAAGGTCTCGGAGCGCTTCAGCAGGTCGGCGACGTCCTGGCCGATCCGGGTGTTCTTGCGCTCGATGCGAGAACCGTTGACCAGCTTGCTCGTTGCCGGTGAACTGGGCGGCACCAGGTCGATGTACTGCTCGCCCACGGCGGACACACTTTTGACGGTCGCGGTGACGTTCGACGGGATGGCGGTCCCGCTGTTCAGCCGCATGTCGGCGATGACGCCGTTGGGGCTCAGCCCCACCGACTCGACCCGGCCGACGGCCACGCCGCGGTAGGTGACGTTGGCGTTCTTGTACAGGCCGCCCCCGGCAACGAAATCGGCGCTCACTCCGTAGGTTCCGATGCCGAACGTCGCGGGCAACCGCAGGTAGAAGATCGCCATCACGGTCAAGGTGATGACGGTGATCACCGCGAAGATCACCAGCTGGATCTTGGTCAGTCTGTCGTGCATCTGCGCCCGCCCCCTAGTGTCCCGAAGCCGTGCCGGGCGGAATCTTGAACGGGTCCGCGGCCTGTCCGGACAGGTTGGCCAGTTCGCCGGTCAAGAAGTCGGGCGGATTGAGGATCTCGTTCATGTGGGCCATGTTCGGGTCGAAATACGCCGTGGTGAAGAACGTTTCGCCCAGCCGGCGCAGGGTGAGGTCGAAGGTGGTGAACACGTTGAGGTAGTCACCGCGCACGGCCTGCTTGATGCCGTAGTTGGGGAACGGGAACGTCAGCAGGATCTGCAGCGAGGTGACCAGGTTTTTCCGGTTGTCGTTGAGCGCCTTGACGACCGAGTACAGGTCCTTCATGTCGGCGGCGAAGTCCACCTTGGTCTTAGCCAGGATGTGGGAGGTGACGTTCGCCAGTTTGTGCAGCGCGCTAAACGCCTCGACGATGTGATCGCGGTTCTTGTTGAGCACGCGAATGGCCTCGGGCAGCGTGTCGAGCGCCCGGCCCAGGTTGTCCTTGTCGTGCGCCAGGTTGGCCGAGAATCGGTTCAACCCGTCGACCGCTTCGATGATGTCGTTGACCTGGCGGTTGAGCCCCGAGGTCAGTTCCGCGAGCCTGGGGACCAGGTCGACGAACTGGTCCTGCCGGCCGGCGACGGCCCGGTAGGTCTCGTCGGTGATCTCTTCCAGCGCACCGACGTTGCCCTTGTTCACCACCACGCCCAGCGCCGAGAGCACCTCTTCGGTGGTGGGATAGCGGCCGGTGTTGGCCTCCGCGATCTTCGACCCGTCCTTGAGCTTGCCAACGGCCGGCTTGTCCTTGGGACGCGCCAAGTCGATGTGCATCGAACCGAGCAGCGATGTCTGGGCGACCGTCGCGGTCGAGTTTGCGGGCAGCACCACGTTTTTGTCCAGCGCCAATTTGACTGCGGCATAGAACGATCCGTCGGCCCGCTGTTCGGCCGCGATGCCGGCGACGCTGCCGACGGTGACGTCGTCCACCATGACCGGAGAGTTCTGCGGCAGGGTCGCCACGTCGGGCAGCTCGACCGTGATCGAATAGGCGCCGCTGCCGTGGCCGGCGGTGCCCGGCATCGCCAGCGAGTTCAGCCCGCTGAATTGGCAGCCGGCCAGCAGCACGCTGCCCGTCGCCAATCCGCCTGCGCGCAACCACATCCGGTTCATCCGCCACCACCCAAGCCGGCCGCCGGCCCGTTGGGCGCCTGGCCCGGAGGCGGGCCCGGCAGCGGACCGAAGGCGCTCCCGGCGGCGGGGCCAGGAGCTGGAGCGGCACCGGGCGGCGCCGGCTGGCCCGGCGCGGGAGCGGCCTGCGGGGCCGTCGGGACCAGCAGGGCCTGCAGGTCCGCCGGGTTCTGGGCGTCCGGCGGCGTCTGGGTGCCCTTGGCCGGAATCCAGGTCAGCTGTGGCACCGGCGTCGCCGACTTGGCCTGGGTTTCGGGGGTGTCGTAGATGATCTGGCCCTTGTACGCCGTAATCGTGTTGAGCGGGTGGAACATCAGCGGCGGGTAGTTCACGGTGAGCCGGCGCAGCACCGGACCGAGCCGCTCACGGCAGAGCTCGGCGCGCTTGAAGTAGTCGGGCGCCCTGGGCCCGGCGGCGGTCTCGAAGGAGCCACCGCAGATGAACTGCACGGGGTTGGCGAATTCCGGTATCGACAGCAGGCCGTTGAGGGTGCCCTGCGCGGGGTCGTAGATGTTGTAGAAGTTGGCGATACCCGGGCCCGCCACGTGCAACACCTGCTCGATGTTGTCACTCTGGTCGCTCAACGTCTTCGCGAAATCGTTGAGGTTGTTGACCGTATCGACGATCGTCGAGTTGTTTTCGTGCAGGAAGCCCCGGATGTCCGACAGCGCCTTGTTCAAAGTGCCCAGGGTGGTGTCGAGGTGGCGCGAGCTGTCGGCGAGCACCTGAGACACCGAGGCGACGTTGCCGGCGAACTGAACGATCTGCTCGTTACTGGACGAGAGCGCGTTGACGAGCACCTGCAGGTTTTTCACCGTGCCGAAGATGTCGCCGCGCGAATCCCCAAGGCGCCCAGCGGCTTGCGAGAGCTCGCGCAGGGCGTTGTGGAACGACTGGCCCTTGCCGTCGAAGGTGTCCGCGGCCTGGTTGATCGCCGAGCCCAACGGTCCTTGCAGGGATCCGGCCGTCGGACCGAGCTGGACGGCCAGCTGGGTCAGCGACTCCTTGACCTCGTCCCATTCCACCGGGACGGCGGTGCGGCCCAGGCCGATGCTGGCGCCATCGGCCATCTCGGCCCCGCCGGTGTACGCCGGCGTCAACTGAATGAACCTGGCGGCCACCAGGTTTGGCGACATGATGATCGCCTTGGCATCTTTGGGGACCTTCACGTCCTTGGAGACGGCCATGGTGATCTTGACGTCGGAGGGCCGCGGCTCGATCGTGTCGATGGTCCCGACCGGGACACCGAGGATGCGCACCTGATCACCGGGATACAGGCCGACGGCAGAGGTGAAGTAGCCGATGATCTTGCGGTTCTTCTCCTGCGACGACAGCACATACACGCCACCCACCAGCACCGCGACCAGCGCGATGATGGTGGCGTAGCGCAGCCCCCGGCTACGGATGATCCGCTGCATCACGGCGCTTTCGGCCTGATCGTCCAGCGTTCCTGAATCAGGCCGCGCAGGTAGTCGGCGAGGCTGGCAGGCATCTTGCCGGGCTGGTAGAAGAAGTCGAACATGGTGGCGAGCAGTGGCGCCGGGATCACGCCGTAGACGTTGACGTTGAATCCGGGACCCGAACCGACGACCTCACCCAGCTCGGTGGCGTAAGTCGGCAACCGCTTGAGCGCCTCGGTGATGTAGTCGCGGCGCTCGTTGAGGTTGGACAGCACGTCGTTGAGCTTGCCCAGCGCGGGACCGAACTCCTTGCGGTTGTCGGCGACGAAACCGGAAATCTGCGTCGAGAGGTCCTGGATCCCCGAGATCAGCTGGGCGAGGGAGTCACGGCGTTCGTCGAGGGCGGCGAACAACTCGTTGCCGTCGTCGACCAGCTTGTTGACCTGCTCGGCGCGCTGGGACAACACGCCGGTGACCGACTTCGCGTGCGCCAGAAGGCTTTGCAGCGCCTCGTCGCGGCGGTCCAGGGTGCGCGACAGCGACGTCACGCCGTCCAGCGCGCCGCGCAGCTCCGGGTTGGCGTCGTGCAGCGTGTCGGTCAGCACGTTCAGCGCCTTCTCGAACTGCGGCTTGTCCAGATTGTTGGCGTTTTGCCCCAAGTCCTCGAGCGCACCGGCGAGCGTGTACGGCGTCGTCGTGCGGCTGAGCGGGATGGTGGTCGCCTTGCCGCCACCGGCCGGGGTCACCGAGATGGAGCGTTCGCCGAGGATGGTGTCGGTGCGGATCGCGGCCAGCGACTGGTCGCCGACGGCGACGTGGCGGTCGACGCTGAAGCTGATCTTGGCGCTGTCGCCGGCCAGACCCACCGAGGTCACCTTGCCGACCTTGAAACCCGAAACATAAACGGCGTTGCCGGGATTGATGCCGCCCGCGTCGGTGAAGTAAGCGTCATAGATCTTGCCCTGCGGCCAAAACGGCAATCCGGAGTAGCCGAACGCGATGAGCACCACGCAAACCACCAGCACCACACCGAAAATGCCGGTGCGCAGTGGATCGCGCTCATGCCTTGCGTTACTTGGCAAAAGCACACCTCCCCTTGCTGGGATCCACCTGGCCACCGAGCGGCAGCAGGATGTCGCTGCCGGCCGGGCCGTTGATCTTGATCGTCACCGAACAGAAGTAGATGTTGAAGAACGACCCGTAGGCGCCCAAGGCGGACAGCCGCAGGTAGTCCTCGCCGAGCTGTTCGACGTCGTTGTTCACCTCGGCCTTGCGGTTGTCTATCTCGGTGGCCAGCGGCCGGGTGTTCTCCAGGATGCCCTGCAGCGGCCGGCGCGAATTCTTCAGCAGGTCCGTCAAATCCGTCGTCGTGGAGGCCAGCGGCGGGATGGCGCCCGCGATGTCGTCCTTGTGCTGGGCCAGC